>JBMDXI010000068.1:0-7596 GCA_048595075.1 Alphaproteobacteria bacterium | reverse complement strand
AGCAAGGGCGTAAATCTTCCAGAGAATATACAAATGATATTAGCGGGTGTAAGCAAAGGAAAGTGGATTGAACAGACATGGGATAACATCCACGCTATGGAGCCAGCCGACATCTCCGATGAAGATGATGATGATGATGAGGAAGAAGGACTATAGCTAGCTCCGACGTCGCCAGGCCTGGATATATCACTTTCGCACCCTGTACATAATTATAGACAATAGCACATAAAATGAGCATAAAACCCCCCACCCCGTGCTGCCCGCATAGAAAAATGAATAAAAGTTTATATGCATTTATAGTTGTGTGCATAGTAGTGGCTGCGCCTGGTGGGTTTGCTTCGGTGACGCAATCACATGAAGATCAAAAGGGCGTACCTGTTGTTCCATGTATACCTTTATTTTTTTGGAGGATACCACTGACAAACCCGAAGATTTCTTCGAACTCTCACCAAAAACAAGTGCTAATGCCACAGTTGCAAGATAAGCCAGTAGAACGATTTTCTCCATCTCCTAAAAATTCACAAGAGATTAAAAGCGAAAAAAAACCAGAAAATTGGTATGATAAATTATGCAAAAATCTTTTAAGTGATGATCCCACCGTTAGGGAAAAAGCTTTGGAAAGATTGGACAAAAAACGTCAAAGCGACCAAAGGTATCATAAGAAAACCCGAAAAAATTTTCGAGAAAGACTTGCCCTTAACGATCCAGAGGCTAAGAAAAAATTAAAAAAGAAACGACTGAAAGAGAAGTCTTATCGTGAAAGAAAAAACCAAGTAAAGCAGGGGGTAAATGTGGAAGCTTTGCAGCCGGTGTGTGAAGATCCAGCTTCTCCTTCTTTTGAAATTTTTAGCAGATATGATTGTCCAGACCTAAATCTTTTTGATCCAGACGTATTTACGTTAATTTTAGATGAAGACAATAAAGGTGCAGATGAAATTAATTTTCCCTTCTGTGAAGAACTTTATGGGATAGAAAGAGCTGTTCTATTCATCGAGGAAGACTCAAGCATAGTGCCGATTATACCTTCCCCCTAAGCGAGTGACCAATTCGTATATGCCCGAGTTGCTATCTTGGGCTTGTTGATAGAAGGTCACACGATCGCGGATAAGATCCACCCACCTATCAACAGAAATAAGCGAGGGGGGAATATCTGATACATCAATGACAGTTAAATCCATTGAAACACGCCCTAAAATAGGGGCTGCATAATTGTCGATATAGACAACTCCTTTGTTGCTGCAAGCACGGGGAAGGCCATCAGCAAAACCAATTCCAATAGTAGCTGTTTGACGAGTAGAGGGGGCTACATAAGTGGCGCCATAGCCCACCGTATCCCCTTTATACAGCGTGCGGGTTTGCAAGATACGGGCTTGGGTTTTGAAAGCAAACTGTAAAGACTCGGTTACTTTGCCGGGAAAAGGAAGAATGCTTCCATACAGGGCTTTGCCAATCCGCAAACGGTGGAAAAAGTAATCATTGGGTAAATTAAGGGATTCTGAAGCAGCCAGAGAATATTGAGCCTGAGGGAAATCTTGAATGATGCGCCGAAAACGCTCTAATTGATGGGCATTATGGGGATCATCGGGGTTTTCTGCACACGCCATATGAGACATCACCCATTCAACAGATGTATTTTTTAGCTTTTTCAAAACGTCTTCGCGTTCACGTTCTTCTAGACCTGCGCGATGCATTCCTGTATCAAAATGAAGAGTCAAAGGAACCGTATATTTAGCACAATCAAGCCATACATCTAACTGCTGAAGGGAATTAATAACAGGGCGTAAATTATATTCAGGAAAAAAAGATAAATCTTTTTCATGAAAGCAATTTAAAACAAAAATAGTAGGGCGTGCCCCTACACTTTTTCGCAAGGCAGCCCCTTCATAAACAGTGGCCACAAAAATAGTGTCGCATCCCACTTCTAATAAGGCTTGAGAGATAGGAACGACCCCCAATCCGTAAGCATTTGCCTTTAGGACAGTTGCTACTTGGCGTTGGGTAAAATTTTTTATTTTTTCGTAATTGGCGCAAATGGTTGTAACAGATACATCCAATCTTAAATTATTATTAAAAACCATCTATAGCTGATTCCTTATAATTGTAGCACTTGGTTGCTTGGCGCTGATGTACATTTAGTACATGTCGCGCCTTCGCGCCTCGTGTACAATTAAATGAATTCAGCTATATTTTATTCCTGGATACAAGCTTAGTATTAATTTTATACTACGCATTGCGCTGTGTTCCTAGTATAAAATTAAAGTTTCTTAACGAAAAACGCTCTGCGTTTAGGAAGGTCAACTTTTTTCAAAAATAATCCGGCTTCTTTGAAAAGCTGAACGATAGGGCTATCTTCTGTTAATCCCTCACTATTTAAAAGCTCGAATAGGCCATCTTCTTTTAAAGCCCCTGCTACATGGTGGGCATAGGTTGTATATTCCTGATGAGTCTTTCTATCAAATTCTATCAGATCCCTGTCTGTAGTCGAAGAAGCAATGGCTAAGCGAGTAAATCGAGCATTTAATACTTTATCTTCATGGTAAGCGCTATGATCTTTAATAGTTGAAAATTTGTAATTTCCTAAAGCTTCCCAGAAACTATCGTCGAACATACTTCCTCGTAAGGTTGCGTGACTAGAGGGGGCATAGCCGAGAAATTCCTCTCCCTCAGAATTAGGAAGGGCAATAGAGAGTTCATTTTTATGATAATCTCCACATGTGACACATGAAAAAATAGTACCGGGCAAATTGGTCCCACATTCCGTTAGGTCATCATTCTCGGGCTTATTAAAAATGGTTGTTCCGCATCCTAGGGTAAGAGTATGAGGGGCAGGATTATAAATAAAAAATTCTTTTACAGCAGTAGAAATTTTATAATCCCATTCGTCAAGGTTGTCAGAAATTAAGGTGCGAATGAGGTTACTTTCTTTTAAAGCTTTCCATACAGTCAGGGCCTCATCCGATTTTTTTTTGGTGAATAAAATATTATTAGCGATCCAATAACGCAATAATCCATCATTAGTTTGGACTATTTGGGTACTTTCATCATATCTTTTTTGGCAATTTTTAAGGGATTGAAGGCGCGTGTTTTCAAAAGCTTCTTTAGCTTCCGCCGAAAAGGAATATTCCTGACCATTTAATTTATAAGGATGATTAAGGGCGTCTCTAAAGCCTTGTAAGTGAGTCTCCACTGTATTGCGCGCCCATCGCGGGTTTTATCATCTTGCCAAAAATGGGTTAGCTGATGGCTTGCACCGCGGGCAAATTTTTGCTTGGTGTTTAGAAAGGCTTGGTGGTTTACAAATTTTTGAAACACCCCGAATTGAGGATGTTGTTCTAAAGAAGTTAAAATCAAATAGGGTAAAATATTATGCTTAAAATCATCAATAAGCGCCCCTTGCTTGTTCTCTAGGAGGTGACTGAGATCCTTACATTTTTCGGTGGTAATTGCGGGATAAAAGTATCCACTTTTTTGTCTTTCTTCATCTGTCACAGCGGCTTGGGCTGATGAAGTAATGATGCAAAATCCTATCAAAAATTTCTTTAATAAAGACATTTTTTTATTTCCTTTCTGGTTGTGTTTTTTATATATGAGTCAATTTTATTTTTTCAAGGGGAGGGTGTTTTTTTTCTTAAATATAATAAAATCCCTATATTAGGAAGGGTTAGAGAGCTGGCTAATAAGAAAAAGGTTAGCCACTCCATATGATCAGCTAGGAAGCCAGAACTTGCTTGTGTAAATATTCTATTAAGAGCAATCAGGCTTGAAAATAAAGCATACTGGGTGGCCGTAAATTTTTTACTACACAAGTGGGATAAATAAGCGACGAAGCCTGTCCCTATAACTCCCCCCGCAATATTTTCAGATAATATTGCACAATATAAATAGGGAAGGGAGGGTTTTTGTAAGGCCAGAAGTATAAAAAATCCATTCGATAAAAGGTGAAGCGTACTTCCTACAAAAAGGGTATTCGTAATACCTATTCTAAAGGCAATAATCCCCCCTAAAATACTCCCCATCATAGTGACCCAAATTCCCAACGTTTTTGCAACTGTGCCGATGTCTTCACCTGAAAAGCCCATTTCTTTATAAAAGACAGGACTCATATGCCCTATAAGACTCTCGCCGGATCGATAAAATAAAATAAAAAGCAGAATTAAAAACCAATTATTTTTCTGGGTGAAATCTAAAAAGGGCTCTATCAAAGCATGTCTTAATCTTTTACGAAGGGTAAGCGTTTTCCTTACTAATTGTCGTGTAGATGCTGGTTCTTTACACCATAGCGTTGTGATAATCCCAATTCCCATACAGAGGGCAAGGAGCGCATAAATTTTTTGCCAGCTATAAGTGTCCGAGAGAGAAAAAGCGATTCCTCCTACTATCACAGTGCCTACGCGATATCCCAGTCCTTCGGCGCTTCCGCCAGCTGCGTATTCATTATCTTCTAACGATTCAACACGGTAGGCATCAATCAGAATATCTTGGGTTGCCGATAAAATGGTGACACTTAAGGTAGCAAGTACTGTTAATAAAAGATTTTGGTGGGGGGCGCTGTATCCCATGATAACAATAGCCCCTAGAAGTAGTAGTTGTATGAGTAATAGCCAACTCCGTCGCTGGCCCATCCATTTAGATAAGAAAGGGATAGAAACATTGTCTACTACAGGGGCCCATAGCACTTTCCATATATAGGGAAATCCAATTAAAGCAAATAGACCTATAATTGTTTTATTAATGCCCACCCCTGCTAGCCAAAAACTTAGAATACCTGAAGTAAGCACAAGGGGAAGTCCGCTGGAAAAACCAAAACATAAAATAACTAAAAATTTCGGTTTAAAGTAGAGGCTGAGGAGGCTCATCGCCCCCATCCTTTCTTAAAGATTTTATAGGTCTCGCTATCATACATGACCTTCATTTCGTGAGGGAAATCTCGGGCAAAATCTTCCAAGTCTCTTTTTAATACGATAAGGTAGAAAGGCCCATCCTCGTAGTTAGTATCAACAAATATCGAGGGGCCATACCCATGATGCTGGGCAAACCATAAATCCCGGCTTTCGCTTTTCATAATAGGAATAGGGGTCTTAAGATAAAATAAGAAAGAAGATAATTCTTCGAATCGCTTGTAGTAAACCAATTTTTCATAAATAGGATACTCTTTGAAGAAAGGTTGTGCAGATAGTTTTTTCTCATATTTTGGTAATAAAATGCAGGCGGTGATAATAAGCATAGCATTGAATAAAACAAATCCTACAGCCCATCGCAATCTATGGGATATATGTTGGAACCACCAGGCAATGCATCCACACAGAGGCGGCACAGCTGCGATCATATAATAGTTAGCTTTGGCCCGTGAGCAGGAGAAAAATACAAAAATGACCCCGAACCATATCCATAGGAATTTAAGGAATGGATCCAAAGATTTTTTCCCTGTGAGAGCGCGCCATAAATTTATCCAAGCTGTCTTTTTTAAAAGGAAGAAAGGGAAAATAGCACCCCATGGGAGTAGATAGGCCCATAAACGGGGCAGATAATAGAAGACAGACCCTGTGTAATAATCTTTAGGAATGCGTAGGTCCAAAAAACGCATCACATGTTCATTTATAAAATAAAACCATGCAAAGTGGTGATTTTCATAAGAAGCTGCTATATGCCAAGGAGCTACTATAGCTAGAAATAGAGCTATTCCGAGGGGATTTAAAAGAAATAGAAGAAAATTCCAGGCTCTTTCAAGCAGGATGAAAAGTGTGGTAATTCCCCCCCATAATAAAAGGGCAACAAAGCCTTTTGTCAGAATGGCAAGTGCCAACAATCCCCACATAAGAAATAAATTCAGGCGCGAACGAGAGTGATAAGCTAGATAAAAGTGAAATAGACTCAGGCTCAAGAAGAAAGTAAGGACAATATCAAAAAACACCATCCGAGAGAAAACGATAAAGCCTAGCGAAGTACTCAGTAAGAAGGCCGCCCAAAAACCTAAAAGCTTCTGCTGAATACGATGCCCAAACCATATCCACGAAAAAACTGTCAAAGCCCCAAACAAAGAGGGAACACAACGGGCTGCGAACACAGTTTTGCCAAAGATTTTAAAGCTAAAGGCTAATAACCAGTAAAGCAAAGGAGGTTTTTCGATATAAGGAACCCCATTCAAGTGAGGGATAACCCAATGGCCACCTGTTAAAGTTTCCCAGCCGATCTGAGCATAGAGTCCTTCGTTGTTATTGAGAATGCCGTAAGAGGTTAATCCCACGCCAAAACCAAAAAGAATAGCTACAGTAAGTAAAATGTATTGACGAGTTGTATTATTCATAAGAATTAAGGCTTCTCCATTTTGAATCTAAAGAGACAAAGATGTTGCGTAAATTAGGAAATACTTAAGATGACTCCCTGACTCTTTTTTATTACTTTCTAACTATTAATGTGTATCATTTTTTTCAAGTATTTCAAATAACTATTTTTAAGATAGATAATTTTTTAATGCTTTATAAGCCTCGCCCACTTGTTTGAATTTTTCGGTTGCTTCTTGGGATCCTTTATTTAAATCAGGGTGATATTGTTTTACTTTTACTTTGTAAGCTTTTTTTAAGGCGAGTAAAGACAAAGGCAAGGTAACATTTAAAACTATTACTGCTTCTCGCAGATGAGAAGGCAAGCTATCAGGTGGAGGGATAGATACTTTGTGGCTGCGCAAGTCTTGAGCCCTTTTTTGAATATCGCTCGGGTCTTCAAAATAATAAGAGAACTTTTGTTGTTGCGTACCCAGGGGCCATGTGGGGCGCCGCCACACAGAATCTGCCCGTATTTCTTGTTCTATATCCTCACTAGACATTCCTTGAAAATAATTCAATCCTTGGTTGTGTAGTTTGATATGATCTTCACACAATAAAATGGGATTTTTGGGAAGGCGAGGGTTGGGAAAGGCTTTATATGTCCCTGCTCCTGTACAGTGAGGATGAGCACAGGACTCCTGGTTTTCCTCAGAAGGATTAGAATAATAAGAAAAAAATTTTTCCTTTGAACTGCTCATGGTCTTTTTTTAAAATAGAAATCCCAGGAGTGCAATAGTTTCTATTGCTGTGTGTGAAGGATAAAGCTCATCCTAAATTGATTTAGTTATGCATGCAAGAGGATTAGACAGATAGCGGGGGATTCTGCTTGTGCACATTTTCTTTTTTGTATCTTCGGGGAGTTTATTAATAGCGCGAGGGAAAGCCATTGCATAATAGCCTGTCCAATCTTGTAAGAATTTTTCTCGCTCTTCCATTAAAAAGAAAATACGGGCTTTCACAATTTCGGGGACAGAAGCGCCTCCCCACAATTGAGTTAATAAAGTATAATGTGCATTAAGATATTTTTCCCACATCACCTGCCCTTCAGTAAATGTGATGGTAATCTTAGGGTCGGGATCAAATTTAGTAATAAGATCAGCAAAGGACTTATAGACGCTACAGTGCACGTACTTCAAAAAATCGTCTCCATAAGGCGTGTCACTGGCCTTAACACAGGGGTAAAAAGGATTTTTCTCAGGAAGGGGCCTGCGGGCTGAAAAATCCTTCACATTAGATTGATAAAAATACCGTAAGGCTATATTTTCTTTATTTA
>JBMDXI010000067.1:0-4897 GCA_048595075.1 Alphaproteobacteria bacterium | reverse complement strand
ATGTATGAAGCCTTTACAGTTATTAAATCATAAAATAAAAAAGACCCCACGACAAGGACTTGAATTAGGGAAATGAATGCTTATATGATAAAGTAATAGAAAGTAAAATTACTTCACAGGGACACAATGAAAAAACTATCTTTTTTTAAAAGCAAAAACCTTAAAGCATTGATCAAGATATCCATTTTTCCTATCAGTCTTGTTCTGGTCTTGAAAATCGTCCAGACTTATTTTTTACCCGCACAGTATGATTTGCTAGGCAGACTCGTGATGATAGGGGGTTACCTTATTGCAATAGTTATGTGGTATAATCAATGGGACAATTATAAAAAAAACAAAGAGACTCTTCAATATATTCACTTCGGAAAAAAAGATTGGAAAGACGCCGCAAAAATCTCTTTTTTAATTCTGAGCGGCCTTTCTATCGTTGATCTTTTAGATTCTTTTATCCTTAAAAAACTGATAAGCGATGCCTCTACACTGGCTATTTCAAAAAAGATATTATTTTTGGGCACCTCAATGTTTGGTGTTATCCTTTTCAAAAAGTGGAGAAAAAGAAAAGGGTAAGGGTTAATTTACCTCTACCCTTTCAAGCAAAAGCTTAGCCTATTTTCTATTTTAGTCTCTTCATTGAAAGAAGTGCTGCGCGAGCTCTCGCTGTGTTTCCTGATAGCATTTCTTTCTGCCATCCTCTTACTAAGGCAACATCGCTTGCAGCTTGAGGCCCTCCTTTTCGGCTCAAATAATCTATAAGTTTTGGTAAAAGATCGCTTATTTTAACTTGATATTTATCCATTAAGACTCCCACCTCTTGAGCAAACAAGAAACTTAATCCAATAGCTACCATGTCGTCGACTCCAATAACGCCCCCCAGTCCGCGCATGCGGGCATCAAGGGAATAGTCTTCTTCCCCCACAGGGTTCAGCTGCAGGTATCCGCCTTGGGCCAGGAAACTGCGGAGTTGATCCTCTTGGAGCGCAGCGGGAAGACCACGCACATCAAGGGCATCGATGGGGTGGGCTGTCCCGTTGATGTGGGCGGTGAATTCACCACTCTCAAAAGAAAGGGTGGCGTCTTGAACACGTGAAGACACGCGGAGATTTTCAGCGGGAACTTCAAAGGTGCTAGCAAGTGCAGGCAGTGACATCACTGTTGCAAGAGCGGTAGTTAGTAAGTATTTTTTCATAATTATACTCCATGTTGATTATTAATACATAGCGAAGACACTTTAAAAGAAGTGCAAGAAATTCGGAGCGATCGTGTGCTGACGCACACCAGCGATGAATTTCGACGTAATCCTTTTATAAGGGACGAGCTATAACTTACCTCTCATGAGATAAATTGACTTAATCTATCCTACCATTTCACACAAATCGAATTGAAAAAGGCACAAAGTTTCTCCTTTTCCCCTCCCCTCTCCTCACTGTAAAGATCAAGCAATTCGTTGACAAGAATGCCACCCCCGTGATTCTCTTGGGCGTGACCCGAGAATCTACTAAATAACCTGCAACATGGCTGTGGCTGGCCCCCCGTGTCAAACACGGGGGAATCACAAGAGGGTGTTTAAATCCTATATTTTATAATACTTTTATAAGATGTCGGCTATAGCTATAAAAGAACGAGCTATTACTCTCGATGATAGGGATGGCCTATGAGAATTTGATGGGCCCGGTAAATTTGTTCTACTAGCAACACGCGCACCATGAGATGGGGCCAGGTACAGCGGCCAAAAGAAATACTTTTATGGGCCTTTTTCTTTAAGTCTTCTGACAATCCATCAGCCCCGCCAATTATAAAGGTGGGCGCTATCGCATTCTCTTGCAGCTTTTTTAATAGTTCTGCCATTTCGAGACTGCTGATAAGCTGCCCCTTCTCGTCTAAGGTTATGATAGAGGTGTCTGAGGGAATTTTAGCTTGGATCAACTCCCCTTCTTTTTGTTGCTTGAGAGAGGTAGGAATATCTAAACTTAACTTCGGATCAATTTCAAAGAGGTCAATTTTCCACGGCAGCCGTGATTTATACAGGGTATACAAATCAAGAAGGGGGCCTTGCTTAAATCGGCCTACAGAAATAATTGACACTTTCATGAGAAGGCTTAAGGTCGCTTTTTGAGCGCTTCCTCAAATAAAGAGGATTCCCACATACTTTCCAAATCATATTCTGCCCGCACAGCAGGCGTAAATAAGTGCACGACCACCGTGTTAAGATCTACCAGCACCCAGCCTGACTGGTCATTCCCTTCCTGATGGAAATAGGTGTGGTCTTGTTTTTTTAAGTCTTGCTGTAAATAGGCTGCCAAAGCATGCAAGTGACGGGCATTTAAACCCGAGGCAATCACCATATATTCTGCAAAGTTTGATTTGCCTTTCAGGTCAATAACCTGGATTTCCTCTGCTTTATTCTTATCCAAAATTTTGCAAACCATCGCTGATAGTTTAGTTCCGTCAAGAGAAGTTTTTATGAGCACGCTTTTTCCTTTCTTTTATCTTTATAGCGCAGACACTTTAATTGTATACTAGGCACGAAGGCGCGACATGTACAACAATTATAAGGGGGGCGCTATACACTTAGCTTATCCATATTGTGGATTTTTACCTTTATAATCTTACGGGGGTTACATTCTAAAATTTCAAAACGCACACCTGAGGGATGAGAGATAAGTTCCCCCTTCTTAGGAACACGCCCTGCTAAACTAGAAATTAATCCTGCAAGGGTTTCAATATCATTTTCTTTTTCTTGGTCGGTTAAAATCTTGCCATACTTTTCCTCAAACTCTTCAATATCATACCGCCCATCTAACACAAGCACATGGTTTTTATTGGGTGCAGGAGAAGAAAGACGCGATGGTGCTATTTCAATTTCCCCCAACACATCTTGAACAATATCGTGAAAAGTAACAAGCCCATCTATACCGCCAAATTCATCCACGACTAAAGCCAAGAAGTTTTTCGCCTTTTTCATCTTCATGATTAAATCTAAAACACTCAGCGAGGGAGAAATATATAGAACGGCACTGGTATGTTTTTCTAAAGAAATATTTTTTTCTTCTATCATCGCCCCCAAGGCAGCCTTTACACATAACTTACCCACCACTTTATCTAAATTTCCTTTTGATAGGACAAGATACGAATGGTCAGTTTTCACTAATACACTTTTAAGGGATGAATCTAATTTATCCATGTCTACCCATTCAATATCTGCGCGGGGCGTCATAATATCTTTCACTTTTGTTTGGACAGTATCCTTTATACCTTTAATAGCCCGCAACTCTTCCACTGAAATATGTAAACTTTCTAATGTTTCGAGCAACGGATGCTCAAGATGTTTCTTTTTAAATACCTTTTTGAATTTGATAAATAAGCCCATATTTTTAATCCTCTAAACCGTTGAATGCATAAGGGTTTTGAATGCCATACTGACGCAAAAGTTTTACTTCCAATGATTCCATTTCTTCAGCATCTGTTTCAGTTTCATGGTCAAAGCCCAACAGATGCAAGAAACTATGTATACATAAATGAAACACATGATCTTGAAAAGATACTTTTTTCTCTTGCGATTCTTTCCATATCGTTTCAAACGCAAACACCATGTCCCCTAATAATAAAAGGGGAACTGCTGGCAGAAATGTACCTTTCTTTAAATCTTCCATAGGGAAGGATAAAACATTAGTAGGTTTGTTTTTGTGACGATATTCATGATTGAGCTGTTGAATAAAAAGATTGTCGGCCAACACAATACTTAATTCTCCCTTTTCTTTATAAAGAGGAAAGTGCTTTAAACCTATATCTATTGCTGTAAAAAGGGTATGCTGAGTTTCTAAAAAATATTCCTCCCAAAGGGAAGATTTCTTTTCTATTGTAATCAACGAAAGTGGCTCTTCTTCTGACTTAATTTTTTGCATAGGCTTTGACAATACGTCCTACAAGTGGATGGCGCACCACATCATCTGCACTAAATTCCATAAACGCAATGGATTCAATTCCTTTAAATCGCTCCATCGCATCTACAAGACCTGATTTTTGCTCATTAGGCAAGTCAATTTGTGTAATATCCCCGGTCACTACCATACGTGATCCCTCTCCTAAACGCGTAAGAAACATCTTCATTTGCATAAGCGTCGTATTTTGGGCTTCATCTAAGATAATAAAAGCATGGGATAATGTGCGACCTCTCATAAAAGCCAACGGTGCTATTTCAATAGCCCCACTATTGAGAAGTTTCTCAATATGAGATTCATGAAACATGTCATGCAGGGCATCATAAATAGGGCGCAAATAAGGGTCTACTTTTTCTTTCATGTCTCCAGGTAAAAATCCAAGCTTTTCCCCTGCCTCGATGGCAGGCCGCGATAGAATAAGTTTTTCTACTTGCCCATTCATCAAAAGGGAAACCCCCATAGCAACAGCTACGTATGTTTTACCTGTTCCTGCAGGCCCAACAGCAAAAACCAACTCGTTATTTTGCAAAAGTTTAATAAATTCTGCTTGGTTTTTGGTTCGGGGGACAATAGTTTTAGCATCGGTTCTCAATTTAATTTGAATTTCAGAATCTAGCTTATCCCCATTGGATTGAGCAACTTGCCTGTCCATTTCCGCGTTATTAAAAGTTTTCCCTTGCTCTAAACCTTGATAAATATTGTTCAAAACTTGCTCTGCTTTCACAACATTTTCTTGAGGCCCTTGAATGCTTAAAATGTTCCCCCTCAGCAGTAACCTTACATTCAGTTGTTGCTCTAAACGTTTTAAATTTACATTTTGGGGGCCGACGAGCTCTTGCACTAGATTATTAGAAGGAAACTCTAACGAACGTTCAGAAGGGGAATTTTTATTCTGCTGCTTTTCGCTCATTATACGTGCAATTTTCCACTTAACATTTTAAAGCCCGCTTTCGTAATAT
>JBMDXI010000066.1:0-5099 GCA_048595075.1 Alphaproteobacteria bacterium | reverse complement strand
GACTTCTTTAGTATTCGCTTGAGCAGAAGAAGAAAGTAAAACAACAGCAAGAGCTGTTCCAGAAATCAATTGTTTAAGCATAATGCCTCCATATTATTTTTTATATAAACTTAGTTTAGCAGTATTTATCTAAAACACAAGCGGGAAAAAACGTATAGCTGGAAACTTATAAAATGATAACGTCGAAATTCCTCGCTGGTGGGCGTGAGCTCCTATCGTGAGACTTGAGCTTATTTTATTTGAGAACGTTGTTTGCGTTTATGCAGCTCAGCATAAGTCATATACAAAGTGCTGGCGATAATGAAAAGGGCACCTAGCAAGGTGTGGTATGTGGGCCATGAGATGAAGAAAAGCCATCCGAATAGGACGACAAAGATAAGTTCAGTATAGCGGAAAGGTGCTAAGGCTGAGGCATCGGCGGCTGCAAAGGCACGGAATAAGCATACTTGGATAAGATTGGCCCCGCTTCCCAAACACAACAACCAGAAAAGTTCAGTCCATGTAGGCATTTTCCATACATATAAGGCAGGCCCTAAAGCAGCCAGTGTTGTGCCCAAGCCAAAATAGAAGAGCATCGTTGTTGTATGTTCTTGCACTGTCACCATTTTTTTAGCCAGCATATCAAGCATGGCAAATAGTAAGGTGGAACAAAGGGGGAAGAAAATAAGAGGCGTAAATGCATCAGTGCCAGGGCGCATGACAATCACAATACCAATAAAACCGAAAAGGGCCGCAATCCAACGACTGGAAGTTACTTTTTCACCTAAGAATAAAATAGCAATGGGCATAAAGAAAAGAGGTTGGGTGTAAGATAAGACGTTCACATCTGCAAAGGGGAGAAGGATCAAGCTATAGATAAAGAGAGCAATAGCAGCACATCCAATAACAGCACGCCAAAAGTGTAAGGCAGGCTGCTTGGTTTTAAAAAGCACAGTACCCTTGCCCACCATAAAAGGCAAAACCGTTACCATACTGAAGAAGAATCGCAAAAAAGAAATTTGAAGGCCATCAAGGCGCGTGCCTACAAACTTGGTAATGACATCATTTGACACACTCACAAAAGCAGTCAACACAGCCCATATAATACCCTGAGCATATCCCCGCGATAATATCCATTTAAACATACGTCAAAATTAGTGGGTGACTGCTTCAATGTCAATAGACTTCTTTGGGAAATACCTAATCTAAGGGAAAAATTCTCTCCCCTCTAAATACTTTCGAAAGAGGTCTTTAATAACCAAAAAACTAAAAAACGTAACAACATCCACTAAGGAGGATACCTCATAATGACTTTAACAGTTTTAGAAACCACAGGACAACCGGTTATTAGCTTAGCTGAAGCAAAAGCTTTCTTAAGAATAACCCATGATTTAGAGGATGCCATTATCGAAAATTGTATCCAATCAGCTGTAGAATGGGTGGAAACTTATACAGGTAAAATTCTACAGAAGAAAAAGGTTGTTTTTTCTATCCCTATAAATAAGAGAGTGCGACAGCAAGCAGGGCTCTCATTGCGACTATGGCATTCAAGTGGACGCAGTTTATTTTTTCTGCCGGTGATGCCTTTAATAGAAGTGGTTGATGTCTCACTTATTCTTATGACAGGAGAGTTGCAAAATATTTCTCTCAATAAGGTGCATGTTAATGCAGCAAAAGACCCTCCTTTTGTTATGATTGATGAATTTGGAGGGTGGGGCTTTCGCTTTCATTGTTGGGTAGGATATGAAGAGGGGAGTAAAATTCCCCCTCTTTTAAAGCAGGCTGTTTTTCAATGTATGACAAGTTTGTATGAAAATAGAGGTGTCGAAAATAGTCTTCTGATAAAGCACTGCGGTCATCTTTTAGATGCTATCAAGAAAGTTGAAGTGTAAAATGCGCATTTCAAGACATACACCTTTACCCCGTTTAGGAGAATTAGCGGATCCTTTGCACATCGAGGTAGGAAATAGGATACCAGATTCTTATGGGGGGTTTCAGATAGAGTGGCAGCCCTACTTACAGGTATGGGGTCGTGTGGAAGTGCTGGTGCCTTCTCAGCCAGATGAGCGTTGGGATTTTGTTCAACACCATATGGTGGGACGCTATTGGGTGTGGGTGCGTCAAGGTTTTACATTAAAAGAACCTTTCAGGTTTCGATGGGAAGAGAAAATACTGCTTCCTCAAACAGCCCCTTTAAAAATAGGGAAGCAGTATTGGGTTTTTTTAGGAGAAGATGGTCATGCAAAGCCTTGAATCTGTTAAAAATAGTGTTTTAGAAAAAGTGATAGGGGCTTTAAAAGAAGGTTCCCTCCCTGTTTATCAATTTATACCTTGGGAAGTAAAAGCACCCTTTGGATGCTTTAGTTTTTTGAAAGGGGATTGGCATAATGATCTTCCCCTTGGCTATTTTCAGGCATTGGTTTTTTTTCAGATAGAAGTTTTTAGTAACTATCAAGGGCTACAAGATCTGAATCGCTCCTTAGAGTCTTTGAGATTTAAATTAGATGGAGCCACTTTTTCACAGGATGAGAGTGAATTTTGTTTGCGACATAAAGAAACTGAAATTTATAGCCAACAAGATTCTCAGCGTAATGCCTTGCGAAAAGGAGTAATTATTTTTGAAGTGCGTTGGCGAAGTTAGTCTTCAATAGTAGTTTGAGTATTCATAATTTTTCGCTTCAGGTTAAATTGATTAAGTAGTAACCCTGCAAATAAAAGAGCACACCCTAGGAGACTGATTTTTGGAGGAATTTCTCCTAAAAATAGATAAGAAAACAGCATAGCGGCAATGGGGATTAGAAGAGAAAAATGAACGACACGGCCAGGGGGGTAAATTCGTAATAAAGTCCCCCAAATGGCATAAGCTATTATCCCCGAACAAAATGTTGCGTATAATAAAGATAAAAAGGAACTTAAAGAAATATGGACCAGACTTTCCCATACTGTTGAGATGCCATAAAGATAGCACGACAATCCTAATAGAGGAATAGGGGGAATAATATTCATCCAGATAACCAGGTATAATATATTTACATTTTGAGCTTGGCGAGTGGCGATATTAGATATAGCCCACATAAGGGCTGATAATAAAACAGCGAACAATCCATATAAAGAAGAAAGGTCGCTTTCTATTTGACTGATAACGATAAAAAGTCCGCTAAAAGCAATAAAAATGCTGATACCATTTTGGGCTGTAGGCCACTCTTTTAACCATATGATTCCTAAAAGAATAGTAAAAAATATATGAGTTTGTGCAACAAGAGAAGCTAAGCTAGAGGGAAGGCCCAGATAAATACCTAACAACACGAGAGGTAGTTTTAGGGTTCCAATAAAAATCCCCATTAGCCAAATGGCTTTCCACGAAGATGGGCGTGGCACAAAAAATAAAAGAGGTAAAACGCATGTAGATCGCAAGGCAGAAAATAAAAGGGGTGGCATCCCTTGGATACCTATTTTCATAATAGAGAAATTAGCCCCCCATAAAAGGGTCATCACAAAAGCAGCAACTATATGTTTAAATTTCATCTCTCTCAGGCTTTATGAGCATTGTACAAAGTATTTCTGTAGCTTTCAAGAGGCAAAATTGGAAAATTTAAAGCGCATTGTTATAGGGGTAGACCCAGCAGTTTCCGCGCAACTTCATAGTGCAGAAACTGGTATCATTGTGGCGGGCATTGATGAGCATAATATAGGATATGTTCTGGAAGATTTGAGTGGAAAATTTGGCCCAACTGAGTGGGCTAAGCGTGTTATTGAAGCATATTGGCGGTATGAAGCTGATCGTGTTGTTGCTGAGATAAATCAAGGGGGGGATTTAGTTGAACATACTTTGCGCCATATAGACCCCAACGTCAGTTTTAAAAGTGTACGGGCTATGCGGGGAAAAATGATTCGGGCCGAGCCTATTGTTGCCCTCTATGAACAGCGTCGTATTTTTCATATGTACCCCTTTAAAGAGCTAGAAAAGCAAATGTGTACGTTTACCGCTCACGGAAAAGGGGCTGCTGATCGTATGGATGCCTTAGTATGGGCCATAACAGAATTAATGATTCATTGTACTTACCACAAAACGCCCTCTGTATGGAAAGTCTAGCGCGTTCTTTTTCGTTGCTACTTTGCTGGCGTAGCTTAACTAAACGTTCGCGCCTCATATAGAGTTAAAGTATCTTTGCTATAAATAAGGAGAAAAAATGTTAACACTCTTAGGATCGCTGCTGGGATTTTTAGGCAGTTTTGCCCCCAGTATGTTGAAATTTTTAAAAGATAGAGCAGATCATGTTCATGAATTAAAAATTTTAGATAAACAAATTGAGGTACTTAAAATACAGCACTCTCATCATTTAGAGGAAATAAAAATATTAGCAGACATTGCTGAGGTAAAGGCTTTATATGACTACCCTCGGTCGTTGGGAATTGGATGGGTAGATGCTCTGAGTGGGAGTGTACGCCCGACACTTACCTATGGCTTTTTTATCCTTTATTGTACGGTCAAAATTAGCCAAGTTATTCATTTGTGGCCTATTGTTCATAAAAGCTTAAGTTTAGCACTGGTTAGCCATATTTGGCATGAAGAAGACCAAGCCCTATTTGCAGCGGTCATGTCTTTTTGGTTTGGGCAAAGGGCTCTCAGCAAGGTAAAAAAATAGTTTATGAATGTTATTAATTTTATTAAGCAGTTCGAAGGTTTTTCTGCCACCCCCTATTATTGTCCTAGTGGCTATAGAACAATAGGGTTTGGACATAGGATGAAAGTGGATGAGCATTGGGAAAAATTGACAATGAAAGAGGCTGAAGAGGTGCTTGCCAAAGATATATTGCAAGCAGAAAAAGGCGTCCAACGTTTAATCAGAGTACCTTTAAATCCTAACCAATTCATAGCTCTTGTTTCCTTTACTTTTAATGTAGGAACAGGTGCTTTGCAGCGATCAACATTACGTCAAAAAGTGAATCGGCAAGACCATGAAGAAGTTCCCGAAGAATTCATGAAATGGATCTATGGAAATGGCAAAATTTTAAAAGGACTTATATGGCGGAGAATAACAGAAAGCAATCTTTATAGCTCGTCTATAGCTGGAAATTTATAAAGTGATGACGTCGAAATTCCTCGCTGGTGTACGTCT
>JBMDXI010000065.1:0-5940 GCA_048595075.1 Alphaproteobacteria bacterium | reverse complement strand
GGATTTTGTTGAAATATGAATCACTATTCCTTCAAAATCCAGAACTATTTTCACCTAAAAATCCTTAAAATATTTTCATTCAAAAGAAATATTCACAGAACCTAGTAAACCTACATCAGCGGCGAATTTTGATGTATTCTCTTTATAAGGGAAGCTATAGGGCAAACACTTGCCGCGACTGTAAGGCAGCAGAAATAGTCCCTTCATCTAAATAATCTAATTCCCCCCCTACCGGAACTCCATGGGCTAATCGCGTAATATTCTCTATATTATGAGGGCGCAGTAAGTCTACCACATAATAAGCTGTGGTTTGCCCCTCTAAAGTGGCACTAAGGGCAATAATAACCTCGCGCGGGGGATAACAACTCACTCGCTGCTGAAGAGGTTGAAGCCTTAATTGGGAAGGCCCTACGCCATCGAGAGCCGATAGGACGCCGCCTAAGACATGATAAAGCCCATTATATACCCCTGCCCGCTCCATTGCCCATACATCATCCACCCCTGCAACAACACAGATCGTATTTTTATCCCGCTTCTCTGAGGTGCAAATAGTACATACTTCACTCGTGTCTAAATTGCCGCAATCACGACAAAATTTTACCGTATTAGCCACCTCAACCAGGGAACTCATGAAAGGGTCGAGGGCAGCTTGTTTATTTTGCATAAGATGAAGAGCAATTCGTCTTCCTGAGCGGGGGCCTAAGCCAGGGAATTTCGATATTTGTTGTATTAAACGTTGAACAGCAACACTATACAAAAAGCTCTCCTAAAAAGGTAGTTTAAAATTGCCTGGCAGCTTCATTCCGCCCATGGCTTTATTCATAATTTCATTGCTTTTTTCATCAAGATTTTTCTTGGCATCATTAAATGCCGCTACAATTAAATCTTCCACCATTTCTGCTTCACTGGGATTTAACAAACTAGGGTCTATCGTAATACTTTTTAAAAGACCCTGCCCTTTTAAAATAACTTTTACCATGTGGTTCCCTGATGAACCTTCAGCCTCTAAAGCATCGACTAATGCCTGAGCCTCAGCCATTTTTGCTTGCATTTGTTGTGCTTGCTTAAACATATTTCCAAAATTTGTCATGCATTCTCCTTACGTTACTTGAATCTTTGCCCCCGGAAACAATTGGGTTATAGCTTGAATATCTGGATTTTCCATTACTTTTTCAAGTTCTTTTTCTCGTTTTTTCTGCTCCTGAACTAATACAGTTTCGGCACCCCCTTCTTCTGTGGCCTCAATTACCCAGGGATTTCCTGTGGTTTCCCCTAAGAACTTCCTTAATTTTAAAGGAAATTGGGTATCTGTACGATTTAAAAGGGAAAATTGAATGGCGTTTGGCTTAAAATTAACTAAACTTACATGTTCTTTTAGATAAGCCCCCATTAAATGTTCCTTATGCTTTTCACACCACTGAATTACCTCTTCAAAACTGTTAAGCATCACTTTAGGCTGCTGCACAGGGGCTTCTACTCCCGAAGCAGTCCTGTTTTCCGTCGACACAGAAATGGGGGTTTCGGCGGTGGTTGAGACAATTTCCTGCGCATAGGCTAATCGAATAAAGACAATATCCAGCATTTCAAAGGGTAAAGAAGAAAGCTTCATCTCCTCTAATCCCTTCAACAAAATTTGCCACGCCTGGCTGAGTTCGGGAGTTGAAATTTTCTGCGATAATTCTTTCTTGCGCTCACACTTAGTAGGAAAGCTCATATTTTTTATCTTCAGTAGCTCATGGACAAGTCGCATTAAATCTTGGGTGAGCGCTTCTGGTTCAGCACCTGCTTTGCATAATTCATAAGCCATAGTGGAAGCAACGGGAGTATCCCCTTTCATGAGATGATAAAAAATTGTCACAAGTTGTTCTTGGTCTGCTAACCCTAACATCTGTCGCACTTTTTTCTCGGTCACCTGGCCATTAGCCCCTGTGATCGCTTGTTCTAAAAGGGATAGGCCATCCCGCATAGAACCCTCTGCTGCCCTCGCAAGCACTTCTAATGCTTCCTGTTCTGCCTCTATTTTTTCTTCCCCCAAAAGCTTCTGAAAATAGGTCACCATATCAGCCACTTCAAAGCGACGCAGATCAAAACGTTGACAACGAGATAAAATCGTAACAGGAACTTTTTTTATTTCAGTTGTCGCAAAAACAAACTTCACATGAGAAGGTGGTTCTTCCAATGTCTTCAGCAAAGCATTAAATGCATTTTTAGAAAGCATATGAATTTCGTCAATAATATAAACCTTATAACGTCCCATCACAGGCCCATAGGAAATTCCTTCCATAAGGTCACGGATATCATCAACGCCAGTTCGACTGGCTGCATCCACTTCGATGACATCCATATGACGATCTTCAGAAATTGCAACGCAAGAGTCACACACACCACATGGTTCGGTTGTAATGCCCCCTTTACCATCACCTCCTACACAATTCAAAGCCCTGGCTATAAGGCGGGCGGTCGTCGTTTTACCGATTCCCCGAATACCTGTTAAAATAAAAGCATGGGGAAGGCGATCTTGTTCAATCGCATTTTTGAGGGTTTGCACAAGAACATCTTGACCTAAAAGTTCAGAAAATTTCACAGGGCGTTTGGTGCGGGCTAAAACTTTATACGTGGAAGCTTTTTGAGCCATTTTATTTCCTTAAAATATATTAGACGAGCTCTAGTTGAGAAAGTTTAAAATGAGGACGAGAAATGAAAAGCGACCGTGTGCTGATGCACACCAGCGACAACCTTCGACGTAATCATTTTATAAGTTTCCAGCTATAAAAAGGGCTGGACGCATGACCCAAGCAACAACTGCTACGGCTGCTTCCTTCCGAACCTGACCGGTTTTACAGACAGCTTGTCCATGGCCAACCCCATTTAGGGTTATACCATTTCTGCAAAAAACAACAAGTAAAATCAAATTGTAGAAGAAACCATGGAGGGGGATTTTTTATTTTCTCCCCTTGAAAATGCCAAATGAGATTCCTATATTTTTTTTATAAAAATTATATCTGAAGTAAAGGATATAAAAAACTTTAATTATAGGAAAGAGAAATGAACAGAAAACTATATAGTATTGCCTTGTTATCTACACTGTGTCTTTATCACTTCGCTTATGGCGCCGGAGCTTCTTCTCAGGAAAACTGGGGAGAGTCCAAAACTGTACTTCAATCCTCACCCGTATTGCATTTAAGTGAGTTACCTGAGGAAGTCATTCTTAAAATTTTTTCATATTTAGATTTTGATGGTCTTAACAAATTAAGAGCGGCAGGCAAACCCTTTGTTTTTTATAGCCCTCTTAAAACTGAAATAGTAAGAAAGATGCCTACCCATAATAAGCTAGTAAGATATTATGAAACCAATAAGGCTTTACCATTTGATCATGTATCTATAAAAAGAATTGAAATAATTGAAGCAGAGAATTCTAATAGTCAAGATGCTCTCAACGTTCGAATTATCCCTCATGTTCGAATTACCCCTTTTATCCACCTGTTTAAAAATTTAGAGATCCTCTCTTTAGTAAATTCCAAAGGCCTAGGCAGCTTATTCTTTTGAAAGCTAGGTGAATTGAAAGAATTAAAAAGCCTTAATTTATCAGGATATGAAAAAAATAGTCTACCTGTTGAAGCAAAAGAACAGTTAGTTTCATCCATATCTCAATTAAAAAAATTAGAAAACCTTAATCTATCAAACAATGGATTTACTTCGGAAGATTTGCTTAGGATAGTCAACAAGCTCGATACGTTAACGTCACTAAAGAATCTTGATTTATCAGGCAACAGACTGAATAATGAAGATATACAAAAAGTAACTCCCGTTATCCAACACCTATTCCCGAAACTACAGAGTCTCCATTTACAAAAGGATGCCGCTGTAGAAGACAATATTGCCCCTGAAAATCTTATAGAAGGATAGTAACTTACTAGATTTTAAAGCCCCTTAAATGAGATGGGATTTTTATAAAATTAACCATGAATGGTAACTTATAAAGTTGTCGAAATTCGTCGCTGGTGTACATCAGCACACATTCACTTCTCATTTCTCGTCTTCATTTTAAACTTTCTCAGCTAAGAATTCATTACAATTCTAAATAAAACTTGTCCATGGCGGTATCATATTACCGCATAAAAAATCCTTGCATTTCCAACAAAAATTTTATACAAGAATGTATACTGAAATAGGATGAGAAGCAGGAATTTATAAAAAGTTCCCTCGCTGCGACTCCCTCGGGCTCGACCCGAGGGCCCATTACGCGGCCACATAGACCCCCATGTCAAGCACGGGGGAATCACAGAGGGAAGAAAAATATCCGCTACGTTATTTTAGATTAGGTATATATTTTAAATTTGAGTGAGAAAAAATGAAAACATATTCAATGAAAGCTTCTGAAATTCAGAAGAATTGGCATATTATTGATGCAGAAGGCCTTGTTTTAGGACGCTTAGCTTCAATCGTTGCTAATTATTTGCGCGGAAAGCACAAACCAGAATTTACCCCCCATATGGACTGCGGCGATAACATTGTTATTATTAATGCAGAAAAAGTTAAATTAACGGGTAAAAAGTTAGAAGATAAAGTGTTCTACTACCATACGGGGCACCCTGGTGGAATTAAAGAACGCACTATGAAACAGATTCTAACTGGCAAAACACCTCAAAACGTTATCATTAAGGCCGTTGAGCGAATGATTACACGGGGCCCATTAGGTCGCCAACAAATGAGCCATTTGTTTGTATACGCGGGTACCAACCATCCTCACACAGCCCAACAACCCGTTACGCTTGACGTAGCAGCGATGAATCCCAAAAATAAAAGAGATTAAAATGACAAAATCAGTCGACTTATCATCCTTAAAAGAAGCTGTAAAGACGGCTCCTGTAGCTAAATCTGCAAGCAAGAAAGAAGGTGCACACGAGGCCCCTACATCTCATAAAAGAATAGACAAGCATGGTCGTTCTTATGCGACAGGCAAAAGAAAAAATTCAATCGCTCGTGTATGGTTAAAGCCAGGATCTGGTAAAATCACTGTTAATGATCGTGACTTTACTACTTACTTCGCCCGCCCTACCCTTCAGATGATTATCAGCCAACCTTTTGGAGTTGCAAATCGCAGCGGTAGCTTTGACATCGTATGCACTGTCAGTGGTGGTGGTTTATCTGGCCAAGCGGGGGCTTTACGCCATGGAATTAGCCGTGCCATGACTTTTTTCGAGCCCGAGTTACGCGCTATCTTAAAGAGTGGTGGATTCTTAACACGTGATAGTCGTGTTGTTGAACGTAAAAAATACGGTCGCGCCAAAGCCCGTCGTAGATTCCAATTCTCAAAACGTTAACTGTTTTACAATTCACACAAAAGCCTCCATGTTGCTTCATGGGGGCTTTTTTTATAGGCAAAATTTAGCTATAGCTAGTTCCTGAATTGGGAACCATTTGTAGACGACAGATTGCGAGTCTTATGGGTCTGGCGCCTCACCCTCAACAGAGTGGGACAAAAACAGGATACGCTCGTATGGCAGGAGGTCGCAGAAGTTTAAGACCTCACTTCTTCCTTACAGCCATGGCTGCGAGAAATAGTCATTCAAGGTTAGGGGACTTTTATAAAAAGCTCATCGAAAAAGGTAAAAAACCTCTGGTAGCCTTAGGCGCTTTGATGCGTAAAATTATTGTCATCGCCAATGCGAAACTCATGGATTTAGCCGCTTCTAAGCTTACTTCCTTGGCTGCTTAATCTTTTTCTATCGACATAGTTGATTGTAAGTTAACCTCAACTATGTAATAAAGAAGTGTATAGAAGATATAAGCTATGATGGTTAAGAGAAGGTTTTTTTTGTTTAAAAGAGTAAGCGACGATAGCAGCAAAAATATTGATAAAGAAATTGGGGGAAGAGCGATGTCTAGAATGCTCAAGAGAGCAAATAGCCTTGAGTTGACCGATAACAGTCTCAACTA
>JBMDXI010000064.1:0-2367 GCA_048595075.1 Alphaproteobacteria bacterium | reverse complement strand
CTCATCCATTTACGTGGGAGGATCAGCAATATATCTTTGTGAATCCACCGACCCCCGAGGAACAAGAAAGTGTAGGGGCGGCTATTATCCGCGGAGCCCTTAAACTCTCTTTAACTCAACAACATCAACAAGCCAACTACGCTTCATTTTTTTACGACTCAGTTTCAGAAGACAGGGACAAGGCTCATATTTACTTCGAACGCATAGTATAGCTCGATCTTTTAAGGTTCTACGGCGTTACTCGTTGCTGGTGTAACTCAAGTACACGTCGCAACTTCGTGCCTTGTATAACCTTAAAATATCTTCGCTATCAATTTTTCGCATAGCTCGTTGGATACAGGTGTTGGTGGGGTGTCAAGCCAATTTTTGCTCCGCCTTTCGCGCTTTTCATTATTTCAATAACCACAATAACAAGGAGAAAATAAAATGACTTTAGAAACATTACACACCGCTTTAGATGCCTTAGCAGAAGATGTAAACTGCTTTAAGAGCCGGCAAGAGGAGAAGCTGCAAAAATTAGAACAAAAAATATCCTGTAAGATGAATATTTCCTCAGGGCGCCCTGGCTATGATTTAAAAACAGGAGAGGAGGGAGAAATTTCCCAAAAAGCTTTCACTGCTTTTTTGCGGAAAGGGGACGGAAATGTGGAAACAAAAGCCTTATCGCGAGGTGAAGAACCAGGTTCCTATATGTTGCCCCATCCTGTGCAAGAGCGCATTACTCATCATTTAGAAACAGGATCTACTTTTCGTTCCATTGCGCGTGTGATGAATATTTCCTCAGGGAGTGCTGAAATTATTTTAGACAGGAATCTTCCCAATGTAGGATGGGTGGGTGAAACGGAAGAACGAGGAGAAACACAAGCGCCTACTTTAGCGAAAATGACGATTCCGGTTCATGAAATATATGCTAAACCAAAAGCTACGCAGACACTCTTAGATGATTCTGTCGTCAATTTAGAAGATTGGCTGGTGAGTAGGGTTGCTGAAAAAATGGTACGTCTTGAAAATGAAGCTTTTATTCTGGGAGATGGAGATAAAAAACCGAAGGGATTTTTAGCTTATGAAACTGTTGAGAAGGCCGCATGGGAATGGGGAAAAATTGAGCATTTGAAAACAGGAGTAGAGGGAGGCTTTCAAGAAGATGCTGGAGCTGATACTTTATTGGATTTAATGGAACGGCTTAAGACGCAGTATTTAGCGGGAAGTATGTGGATTATGTCCCGCTCTGCTCATACGGTTGTTCGTAAGTTGATGGATCATACGACAGGGCATCATTTGTGGCAGCCATCTTTGGCAGAAGGGGCGCCTGCCACTTTATTGGGCTACCCTGTGCTGGTATTGGATGAAATGCCAGCTTTGGTGGCAAAGCGCGCCAGCAAATCCATTGCCTTTGGAAATTTTAAAGAAGCTTACCAGATTGTAGATAGATTGAATATGAATGTGCTCAGAGACCCTTATAGCGCAAAGCCCTATGTGGAATTTTATGTGACCAAACGTGTGGGAGGCGACGTAATAAACTTTGAGGCGATTAAAGTGTTGAATTTCGCATCTTAAAAAGAAATTCTAGTAAAAAACCCTGAGGTCATTTAAGAGCTCAGGGTTTTTTTTATTAAGAAAGGATGAAGGTGCTAAATTTTATAGGAAAAGCCGATCAAAATATCTGCCATGCGTGGGGTGATTTTATAAATATCAGGTCCTCGACCATTCAGATTGCTAGGACGTGTACCACTTACGTTAGCTGTGATAGTTTGATAAATGGTATAAGTGAGGCTTGTGTGTAAAGAAAGATGGCGCGTAAGTCCTATTTTCAATTCCACACCTGGTGAAATACCCCATGAATTCTTGTCTTTGGTGCCACCGGGGCCTGCTGTAGTATTGACTGGACTATAGCCGAGGGTAAACTGGCTATTCACCACCCCCAGCGTTGCATAGAGAGCGATTGAATCATGGCACGGAGCTCCCACCTTCAGAGCTGCGCCATAGGTATGGGATTGTTTGACAAACACTGGTTCTACCCCCCCTACAGTAGGCCTTATAGACTGGGAAACATCTAAAGTATTATAGCTATAAGTAATTTGACCTGCGACTAAGACATTATTAGAAAAATTTTCTTCATATCCTGCAAAAAATCCAGTTTTAAGAGAATTGCTGGATAAATTAGATTGTTCCCCTATTTGAGCGGTAAATATGGGATTGGGAGGAGCCCCCGCTGCGATGATAGGCGTTGTAAATTGACCATTTGAGGTAAAATGAGAAAGACCTGTCATCAAGCCCACATAGAAACCGTCCCGAGGGACTTCTTTAGTATTCGCTTGAGCAGAAGAAGAAAGTAAAACAACAGCAAGAGCTGTTCCAGAAATCAAT
>JBMDXI010000063.1:0-7585 GCA_048595075.1 Alphaproteobacteria bacterium | reverse complement strand
TATGCCCGCTTCAGAGTGGATGTATCCGGAAGATCAACTGTCAAATCTTTCTGAGCGGCTTATCGCTGCGGAGTTCACACGGGAAGCATTGATGCATGCGCTTCATCAAGAAATTCCTTATGGTCTTATTGTGGAAACAGATGCATGGGAAACGTTCAAAAATAAAAGTATAAAAATTATCCAAACCATCGTTGTCTCGCGGGATAGTCATAAAGCAATTGTTTTGGGCAAAAGGGGCTCTAAAATTAAGCAAATTGGAGAAAAGGCACGCCATTCTATTGCTGAATTCATGGGAACTACGGTTCATCTTATCCTACATGTCCGCGTAGATGAAAGGTGGCAGGATAAGCCATACATCTATCATGAACTGGGGCTTGATTATAATCTATAGCTGGAAACTTATAAAATTATTACGTCGAAATTCGTCACTGGGGTGCGTCAGCACACGTTGGCTCCTCATTTCTCGTCCTCATTTTAACCTTTCTCAGCTATATGAAAAGGGATTTCTATGACAGGTTGGACAGCTGAAGGTATTGTCGTAGGAGCCAAAGACTATGGAGAAAAAAGCGCGCTCGTTTACATTTTTACAGATACCCATGGATTATCCGCTGGGATTTTATGTAATGGTCAAGCAGGGCAAAATCGCTCGCTAATTCAAATAGGAAACCGTGTGAATGCTGATTGGAATGCCCGCTTAGCTGAGCACTTAGGAATGTGGAAACTGGAACTAATCCAGCAAATCTTATCGTTTACGGTTAGTAACCAAAAGAAGCTTATGACGTTAGAAGTAAGTTCGCAGCTACTTTACCAGTTATTGCCAGAACGGCATCCTTATGAAGCTTTATATGAGAGTTTTTTATTGTTTTTAGATAGCTTAAGGCGGGACGATTTTTTGGAAGAATACATCCGTTTTGAGCTTGCGTTTTTAAAGGAAATGGGTTTTGGACTTGATTTAAGTCATTGTGCAGTAACCTCAACACAGGAAGGATTAACCCATGTGTCGCCTAAAACAGGACGGTCGGTGTGTGCAGAAGTGGCTTTTCCTTACGAAGATAGGTTATTGAAATTACCACCTTTTTTAAAGGAAAATGTGGCAACTACCCCTCAAGACCTTAAAGATGCCCTCATTTTAACAGGATACTTTTTGCATAAACACTTTAAAACAGCTAAATTAGAACCTATACTCGAACAACGTGAAAAATTAATAGACTTAATTATATGACAGAAGAAATCAAATCAGTCCTTTTTAAAGAGGCTTTAAGCGAACGGTATCTTTCCTATGCTCTTTCTACCATTATGGCACGTTCATTGCCTGATGTGCGGGATGGGTTAAAGCCCGTCCATCGACGCTTAATCTATGCCATGTTGGAATTGAAATTGGCCCACTCTTCTGCGCCTAAAAAATGTGCCCGTATTGTGGGGGATGTGGTGGGTAAGTACCATCCCCATGGGGATGTGGCTGTTTATCATACTTTAGTGCGGTTGGCTCAAGATTTTTCTCTTCGATATCCTTTGATTGAGGGTCAGGGGAATTTTGGCAATATTGATGGAGATAGTGCTGCTGCTATGCGGTATACAGAAGCGCGCCTGACGGATGTGGCTGAAGCCCTTCTGGAAGATATCGCCTATAATACTGTTGATTTTAGAAAAAACTATGATGGGGAATTTGAAGAGCCCTTAGTATTACCCGGAAAATTTCCTAATCTTTTAGCAAATGGGTCAGAGGGGATTGCTGTGGGGATGGCCACCAGTATTCCGCCCCATAATGTGGAAGAGATTTGCCAAGGATTAATCCATCTTATTGATAATCGTGATGCACAAGTGGAAGCGCTCTTACAATTTATAAAAGGGCCTGATTTGCCGACAGGGGGTGTTATTGTGGAGCCTCCTCATGTGATTCGGGCTGCCTATGAAACAGGAAGAGGAAGCTTAAGAGTTCGGGCGACTTATGAAGTGGAAGACTTAAAAAATGGCACTTACCAAATTGTTGTTACGGAAATTCCCTATCAGGTTCCTAAAAGCCGATTGATTGAAAAATTGGCGGATATTGTATTAAGCAAGAAAAATCCTTTATTAGCTGACGTCCAAGATGAATCAGCAGAAGACATTCGTATCGTGCTGACACCAAAAAGTCGTTCGGTTGATCCCCATATTCTAATGGCTAGTCTTTATAAGATGACAGATTTAGAATCGCGCATTTCTTTTAACATGAATGTGTTAGGCAAAAACAATGTGCCGAAAGTGATGAATTTGAAAGAAGTGATGGAATCTTTCTTAGAGCATCGACTTGTTGTATTAGAAAGGCGGAGTCAATTCAGGCGTCAAGAAATTCTAAAGCGTCTTGAGGTGTTAGAAGGTTATTTAATAGCGTACCTCAATTTGGACGAAGTTATTCGTCTTATTCGGGAAGAAGATGATCCTAAACCGCTGATGATGTCCAAATGGAACCTAACAGATATGCAGGCAGAGTTTATTTTGAATATGCGTCTGCGCTCCTTAAGAAGGCTAGAAGAGGTTGAGCTGAAGAAAGAGCATGCCGCTTTAAGTGCGGAACTTAAAGGCCTAGAGATTCTTCTGTCCCAGAAGGAAGCTCAATGGGCTGCTATTAAGGCGGAAGTAGAATCTATTCGCCAAAAATTTGGTTTTATGCATCCGTTAGGGAAAAGACGCACACGCTTTGAAGTGGTAGAAAACGAAGATTCGCTTATCCCCTTAGAAACCATGATGATTGAGAAAGAGCCTTTAACCATTAACCTTTCAGAAAAGGGATGGATTCGGGCCTTTAAAGGACATTCAGTCGAGGGGGACGAGGTTAAATATAAAGATGGAGATGGTGTGCATCTGACGTTAGAGGCAGATACGACGGACAAAATTCTTCTTTTTGCTACCAATGGACGGTTTTATACAATCCCAGCCCACCTTATTCCAGGAGGACGCGGCTTTGGGGAACCTGTGCGTATGTTTATTGAATTAGACAAAGATGAAGAAATTATGGGAATGATGGCCTATAAATCCACAGAAGATACGCGGCTTTTGCTAGCAGCCTCTGATGGAAGAGGATTCATCGTAAAAGCTGCTGATGTCGTAGCCCAAACTAAAAACGGAAAGCAAATATTGCAAGTCGCTGCGCCTGCAAAAGCTAATACCCTTCGCGTGGTTAAAGGAGATTATGTAGCGGTTGTGGGTGAAAATCGTCGTTTGCTTGTTTTTCCTCTCAATGAAATACCTGAAATGCAAAAGGGTAGGGGGGTGATTTTGCAAAAGTATGTGGGCGGAAGTTTGCTAGACTTACAAGTATTTGATTTACAGAAAGGCTTGTCGTGGTTACGTAAAGGAAAGTCTGTCGTGGTAACGGATTTAAACCGTTGGATAGGACGTCGTGCAGGGGTCGGGCGCATGGTTCCTGAGGGGTTCCCCCGTAGTGGAAAATTTAAAGAGTAAACTTGAATTGAATTTTCTTGACCAACGAGAGGGTGCAAGATAAGCTAAAATAAAAAAATAAACAAAATAAGGGGGAGAATTTAAAATGCAAGAACGTAATATTACACGGGCTCATATTTCTCAAGTGTTGACTAAAAAGTTACATATAAAAAAGGCTGACGCTTTAAAAATAATTGATCATCTATTTGATTCTCTCGCCCACGCAATGAAAGAAGGAAAAGAGGTTAAAATACCTTTTTTCGGGGTTTTCTTTTCACGTCTCAAAAAAGAAAGAATTGGCCGTAATCCTCGTACGATGGAAGAATATACCATCTCAGCACGGCGTGTGGCTGGCTTTCGCGTTTCTCGCCTCATGAAAGACCGCGTGAATATGTATGTCATAAAGAAAAAAGCTAAAGCTTCCTAACTTGGTTTTTTGTATAGCTAGACAGGTTTAAAAGTAGTACAAGGAAAGAGGAGCGAACATTTAGTAAACCTTCATCAGCGACGATTTCCGATGTAATACTTTTATAAGATGTCGGCTATAAAACAAATTCTGTGTAAAGATAATAAAAATAGAGAGTTGTCTTTACTCTCAGCGCTGATGTACTCAACGTTACAGTACGTGTTGGTGCCGTCAAGTCTCCATGCCATTAAAGTATCTTCGCTGTAGGCCCCCTAAGAGAATGAAATTGGCGTCTCCAACGGGAATCGAACCCGTGTTCCCGCCATGAGAGGGCGGTGTCCTAGGCCGCTAGACGATGGAGACTATTTATAGCTCATCCTTTATAAAAGGATTATGTCGAAATTCTTCACTGGTGCAGGTCACTACACGTTCGCTTCGAATATTTCTTGCACTTCTTTTAAAGTGTCTTCGCTATAAGGCTTAGATTTATAATAAATAGACGTAAACATCCCATAATTCAAGCAAAAAATGCCTCGTAAACCTTTAGAATCAAATAAACAGTTGCTATTGCGTATAAACCTGCAATCACATCATCTAAAAGAATAGCCATTGCTTTTTTTAAAGAATTTCCTTTAAGTGTTTCAACCCAATTAGCAGGCCATATTTTTATAATATCAAAAAAACGAAAGGCTAGAAATGCAAGTCCTATCAAATAGGGATTATTGTGGCAAATAGAAAGGGCGACCCACATGCCAATCACTTCATCGATAACAATTTCTTGAGGATCACTGATAAATGGCCGTTTTTTTAAATACAAAGGAATTACCATGCAGCTTAGCAAGAAAAGGCCCGATGCAGTTCCCAAAAGAAGGGGAGGGCCCCCTCTGTGCATTAAAAATATCCCCACGGGAAGGGCTCCGAGCGTGCCCCAGGTACCTGGCATTTTAGGGAGAAGACCTAACCCCCCCCAGGTTAAAAATATTTTAATCAATAGGTTACTTTTCATCAGGAAGATTTTTCGAAAGCTTTTCTGCAATAAGGGCAGTGGATAAGGCTTTTAGGTGGCACGTTGAGATAGACCTTAGGGTGCTTATCATTTTTATCCCCTTCACAATAAACAATAGGTTTATTGGTTGTGTAAGGTTTAAAAGAGGGTGTATCTGCCATAATATAGCTAGGTTCATTTAATTTGATCATAAGGTCCCTCACCCCGTGATTCTCTCGGGCTTGACCCGCGAGTCCATTAACAACTCACAAAATGGCTATAATCATGGACCCCCGTGTCAAGCACTGGGGAATCACGAGGGGGTAATTAAATTCTATGTTTTATACTTATTTTAAACTTTCTCAGCTATATTTGCAATTGCCTATTTACAAAGTGAAACAATAATTGAATAAAGTATATACGAAGTTGTTTACTCTTTCGATACATTTTTGCTGTATAAAGAAATCAAGCGCCCGTAGCTCAGCTGGATAGAGCGTTGCCCTCCGGAGGCAAAGGTCAGAGGTTCGAATCCCCTCGGGCGCACCATATAATAGGAAAGAGTAAAAAGGAAAGAGAATGACACCTAACCCCCTCCCATTTATTGATTTAAAAACACAACTAGAAACCATCCGCCCGCAGATCGATAAGGCTATCCAGCATGTATTAGACCACGGCAATTTTATTATGGGGCCAGAGATAGACCAGCTAGAAAAAGACCTCTCTGCTTTTTCTAAGGTTCCCCATGTGATTTCTTGTTCCAACGGGACAGATGCCATTACGATGGCCCTTATGGCCCTTGATGTGAAGGCAGGGGAAATTGTTTTTGTACCATCTTTCACGTTTATTTCAACGGCCGAGGTAGTGGCGTTACGGGGGGCCGTTCCTTTATTTGTGGATATTAATCCGCAAACTTATACCATGTGTCCTCTTAGCTTAGAGCGTTGCATTGCCTATGCTCAAAAAATGGGACTGGTGGCCAAAGGGATTATTACCGTTGATCTATTTGGGCAGCCTTCCGATCATGATCGTATCCAAGCTATTGCTGAGGCCCATAAGCTATGGGTTATCGTGGATGCGGCCCAAAGTTTCGGGGCAACTTATAAAGGAAAGTCAACGGTGGCTTATGGCGCTATTGCAACCACCAGCTTTTTCCCTGCCAAACCTTTAGGAGGATACGGGGATGGTGGTGCCATTTTTACCCATAATCCTGAATTAGCTGAAACCCTCAAATCTATACGCGTTCATGGACAGGGGAAGGTACGCTATGAAACCTCTCGGTTAGGGCTTACGGGGCGCCTTGACACCATTCAAGCAGCTATTTTAATTGAAAAACTAAAGATTTTTGCCGCTGAAATAGAAAAACGGAACCAAGCTGCTCATTATTATTCAACTCATTTAGAAAATTATATGACAGTGCCTTTTGTTGCTGATCATAATGTATCCGTGTGGGCACAATATACAGTGCAAACAGAAAAAAGAAATCACCTTAAAGATCATTTGATGGAGCACGGAATTCCTGCTGTTGTTTACTATCCTAACCCCCTGCATACGCAACCGCCCTATGCGCATTTCCCAAGTGATCCTGAGGGACTTAAAGCGACCGACTATTGTGCACAGAATGTATTAAGTTTCCCGATGCATCCTTACTTAACAAATGAAACACAGGACTTTATTATTAATCAGATAAAAGGGGCTTTTTTTCATGCTTAAATACACGTTGCTCTGCCTTCTCCGTATCAGCTAAAAAATCCCTTCGCTGAAGATCACCTACATGTTTGCTCCGAATTTCTTGTACTCATTTTAAACTTTCTTCGTTATAATATTAAAATGAATGTACATCCGCATATAAAAAGCCGTGGTATTTTATTGATTCTTTCCTCACCTTCAGGGGCAGGGAAGACAACGTTGTCTAAATTGTTGCTGAAAGCTTGCCCCAACCTTACGTTATCTATTTCTGTGACAACACGCTTGCCGCGTCCGCAAGAAGTGCCCTATAAGGACTATATTTTTGTCTCCCGAGAAGAATTTAAAAAAATGATCGATGAAGAAAAATTTGTGGAATACGCAGAAGTCTTTGGCAATTATTATGGAACTCTCAAACAAGTAGTCAATGAGGCTGTAGAAAAAGGGGAAGATATTGTATTTGATATTGATTGGCAGGGTACGCAACAATTAACGCAAAAGATGGATAAGGATGTGGTTTCTATCTTTATTCTGCCGCCCTCGATAGATGAGTTAGAAAAGCGCCTGTATCGTCGGGCTCAAGACGATGAATATGTTATTTTAGATCGTATGAGCCGGGCCTTACAGGAAATGAGCCATTGGGCCGAATATAATTATGTTCTTGTGAATGAGAATCTGGAAAAAACCCTCTCCCAATTAATCGCCATTGTTAATGCTGAAAAACTAAAAAAATATCGCCAAGTGGGGTTAGAAACCTTTGTGAAAGCACTACAATAATTGAGGAATATAGCGTGTCTATAAGAAAATCTATAGCTGGAAATTTATAAAATTATTACGTCGAAATTCGTCGCTGATCTGCATCAGCACAGGTTGGCTCCTCATTTCTCGTCCTCATTTTAAACTTTCTCAGTTATAGTTTTATATAAGAAAGATTTAAGGTTAATATCTATTTAACCTCAACTATGGAATAAAGAAGTGGATAGAAGAGATAAGCTATGAAGGTTAAGAGAAGGTTTTTTTTGTTTAAAAGAGTAAGCGACGATAGCAGCAAAAATATTGATAAAGAAATTGGGGGAAGAGCGATGTCTAGA
>JBMDXI010000062.1:0-7425 GCA_048595075.1 Alphaproteobacteria bacterium | reverse complement strand
TTCCTCCCTATAGTCCAGACCTTAACCCTATCGAGAAAAAATGGGCTCAAGCTAAAGCACGTCGTAGAAAACTCCGTTGCTCCATCGATCAACTCTTTCTCGACCCTACACTATGATACTTTTATATGGGATCGACTATATATAGCAGGTAAAGGAGAAAAAATGGACTGGTACCAAACCCTCACAATTATCGGAACAACTCTCGCAGCGGTTGTTTATATCCATAAAGATATAAAAGCTGATATGAAAGAAAGACAGGCTGAGTATTCAAGGCAATTTGAGGAAAACCGAAAAGAATTTGCTGAAACGCGCAAACTTTGGGCCTCTCTATTAGATAAAATCCACAAGATTGAACTTGAAATCAAAGAAATAAAGCTCTTTATATCTCCTTCCAATAAAAAAGACCTTAAATAAGTAGTCGCATTATCCCTTTTATGTGCTCGTGACTATATAGCTAAATCAATATAAAGTGAGTAAAAATATAGAGTTCAATTACCTCCTAGTGTTTCCCCCGTGCTCGACACGGGGGTCTATAACCCTATATCTGCAGCCATGTTGCTGATTATTTAGTGGACTTTCGGGTCACGCCCGAGGAGAACGTCCGGGGGAATCACGGGGTGGGTGTTTTTATTCTCATTTTAAACTTTCTCAGCTATATAATTAATTCTCCTTAAGTATTAAAAAATCTCATATATTGAATAAAAAGGGCACTTAATGGCTGAAATATCCCTTAGCCTGTAACAATTACACATCCCGTAAAAGGTGGGCGGCTTTTTGTAAAATCGCATTGACGAGCCCAGGTTCTTTATCTTCATAAAAGGCACGGCTGACGGCCATGTATTCTGAAATGATGATGGGTGTATCAATGGTGGGGAATAAGTAAAGCTCCCCAATACCTGTGCGTAAAATGCTCAGCAAAACCTTATCTAAACGGGTGATTTTCCAGTCAGAAGTTAAACTGGATGAAATAATTTGATCAATCATAGGCAGGTTTTCAGTCACACCCAAGACAAGCTTGGTGAGCAAAGCCTCATCAGGGGGCACTAAAGAGGCATCTTCTTTTTTATCCGTATAATATTGGCAATTTTTGAGCGCCTCATCCGCAGAGACTTTGGAAATTTCCATATCATAGAGGGTTTGAACCGCAGCCAACCGAGCGGCAGATTTTTTACGATAACTTAAAGATATATGTTTCTGTGTCATATTTTATTCACTTAAAAAGTTTTTAAAGTCATTGGCATTCTTAAAGTCTTTATAAACCGATGCGAATCGCACGTAAGCAACGGTATCTAGGTCTTTCAACGATTCAATGACCATTTCCCCAATAACGTGGGAAGATATTTCGGCTTCCCCCATCAACTCCAGCCGACGCACAAGGCCGTTGATTAATTTTTCAATACGTTCCTTTTCAAAAGGACGTTTGCGGAGTGCCGTATAGATGGAGCGAGCTAATTTGCTGCGATCAAATGGTGCTTTTGTACCATTTTTCTTAATGACGGTAATTTCAGATAGTTGGAGTCGTTCATACGTTGTGAAGCGAGACGCACATTCAGGGCAAAACCTGCGCCGTTTAATAGTACCATCTTCTGACGGACGGGAATCTTTTACTTGCGTTTCCATACAGGTGCAGAAAGGACAGCGCATTTATACAAGCTCCTTTTGCAGGCGAGTCTTTTTTGCAATCCCAGAAATTCTACGAATTTTTTGGTTATGATGGTGAGGTAGAAGCTTGCCTTCTATTTTCTCTGGACAGCATGCTATAGGCATAGCATCTAATAAATAGGATATTGCTGACATAGACGTTTTATTTCTTCCTTCATGTGGGCTTCACCCTTTTCGTTATGACCTTGGGTGCGTACAAATTCCTCAACGGCATCTGCGATAAAATCCCCCAACTTTTTGCAATCGGCGGCCGTGAAGCCCCGCGTTGTGATGGCAGCCGCCCCGATGCGAATGCCTGAGGTGATTTTAGGGGGCTGCGGGTCAAAGGGAATACCGTTTTTGTTACATGTAATCCCTGACCGATCAAGGGTCACTTCAGCATCGATGCCTGTAATGTTTTTAGGACGTAAGTCTACAAGGGCTAGGTGACAGTCTGTGCCCCCTGATACGAGACTAAAGCCTCTTTCCACCAAAGTTTTTGCAAGGATTTGAGTGTTGTGAATCACGTTTTTGGCATATTCTTTAAAGTCTGGCTGAAGGGCCTCTTTAAAGGCGACCGCTTTCGCCGCAATGACATGCATCAGGGGCCCCCCTTGGCTGCCGGGAAAAACAGCAGAATTAATTTTTTTACCTAACTCTGGATCGTTACTTAAAATCAAGCCGCCGCGCGGCCCACGGAGAGTTTTATGGGTTGTACTTGTCACAATGTGGGCGTAGGGGAGGGGGCTTGGGTAAACCCCTGCGGCAATCAATCCTGCATAGTGAGCCATATCTACCATTAAAGAGGCGCCCACCTTATCGGCAATTTCTCGAAATCTTTTAAAATCGATAATGCGGGGATAGGCAGATCCGCCCGCAATAATAAGCTTAGGGTTCTCTTTAAGCGCCAGGCGTTCTACTTCATCATAATCGATCCACCCCTCAGGAGTTACTTCGTAAGGAATAGGCTGAAACCATTTGCCTGAAATAGTGACAGAGGCCCCATGGGTCAGGTGCCCTCCTGCATTCAAAGACATGCCCATGAACTTATCACCAGGTGTTAAAAGGGTCAAAAAAGCGGCCAGATTAGCTTGGGCCCCTGAGTGAGGTTGAACATTGGCAAAACTGCATTGAAAAAGTTTTTTTGCCCGCTCGATTGCCAGATTTTCTGCAATATCCACAAATTGACAGCCCCCATAATAACGGCGCCCTGCGTATCCTTCAGCATATTTATTGGTTAAAATAGACCCTTGGGCTTCTAAGACAGCTTTTGATACGATATTTTCTGAAGCAATGAGTTCTACATGCTCCTGCTGACGCTTTTTTTCAGCTTGGATGGCGGCAAAAATATCGGGGTCTTGATCTGCTAAAGATGAATGAAAAAATGAATTACGGGACATGGTTTTCCTCCTTTAAAAAGCATCTAATTTTTTGATACGACGGAGATGGCGAGCTTCCCTAGAAAAGGGGGTGTTTATAAACGCGTCTAAACATTGAAGAGCACTGGAAATGCTTATTAATCGTGCGCCTAAAACTAAGATATTGGCATCATTATGAGAACGGGAAAGGCAAGCAGATTTCTTATTCCAACACAGGGCAGCACGGATACCTTTGAAGCGATTAGCACCCATGACCATTCCTTCGCCCGATCCACAAATAAGAATACCGATATTTACACCACCGGTCTTAAGGGTATCGACGACTTTATAAGTATAGTCTGGATAGTCAACAGAATCTTCTGAAAACGTGCCCAAATCCAGCACCTCTATGTGATGGTCTTGCAACCATTTCACACACACATCTTTCAAAAAAAAACCAGCATGATCAGCGCCAATAGCTATTTTATTCATGTTTGAGGGGCTCCGCAGTTGTGCTGCCATAGGCCACGTTTAAGAATTCTTTATTAAGCCGTTTGATCGCCCAAATCCATACAGCAATCACGAGAACAGATGCCCCCAATAAAAAGGGAGCAATGGATGCTTGTGTACCTAACCCCACAAATGACAGCAAAACTGATTGGACAAGGGAAGCTCCAAATTTTCCGACCCGCCCACTCAGTACGTCAACCGCTGCTTTGCCTTTTACTTTTAGCTCAGCGTCTAAAGGAATAAATGCCATTTCACGGGTGGCAGCAAAAAAACTGTATTTGCAACTGCGACTTGTTAAATTATGAATTTGACCCACCCATACGGAAAGAACTAAAGGAGACATGCAAACTAGATGAGCTAACCACATGGCATTATCCATCGTAAGGGTGATCCAATAAAAGGCTCCGCCTGTGACGAACATGGCTAAAGGCGTGACAAGGGCACTTGCGCGCCAACTAAAGCGTCTAATAAAACCCGCTCCTAAAACACCGATAGCGCATGTTAAAATCCCAATGTAAATGGTAATAAGGGAAAAATAAGACTCCATATGGGCGGGATCGGGGTATAATTTTTCGATTTGGCTTTTCCAGGTAACTTCTACGAAGTTGATGGCAATATTATAAGAGATGGAAATAATAGCAATATAGCCCACATACTTGGAAGTTAAGATATAACGAAAGCTTTCAACGAAGGATAATTTGATTTCATGTTGTTTGTCAGGTTTGCCGTGATCAGGGTGGTAGTGCATTTTGTCAGTAACGGCATATTTATTAATCCAATAATAAATTCCTATAATAAGGACAGATACAACGGCAAAAATAAGAATAAGATGGTCTAACTTAGTGGCGTAAGCATTTGCACTATCCAGTTGCTCAGGGTGATAAAAATAAACGAAAATCCCTAATAAAATAGTACCAAGCCCATTAAACATTCCAAATAACATATAAAAACGTCTTGATTGTTCAACGGTGGTAATTTGGTTAGCAAACTGCCAAAAAAGCATGCTGAGGACCACAGCCCCCCATAATTCAGAGATAATGTAAAAAAGGCTATAGCCCCAGTATCCTAACACGGGGAACAACCATCGCAACCAGGGGTATTGGGTCTGAAGGGCAAATATTTCGTCCGGTGAAAATAAATTAAGGGTGTCTTGATAGGGGTAAATAATAAATTTAAAACCCAGAAAAAACAAAATAAAAAAAGTGATGATCGCGTAAAAAATGGTTCTTTGTTTAAAGCAGTTAGATGCCCAGGTAAAGGCAATCACAAATAAAATTGAAATAAGAAATACGGGAAGTTTAAGAAAGTTAATAACCTCAGCCCCTGAATGTTTGGCTGTAATAACAAGTGTATCTTTTGAAATATGTAGAATCCAAAAATTAAAGCTGATAAGAACCATTAAAAGGCCCATGGGAATTAGCTTAATTAGCTCGTGTGGGTAGATGGGGAACATCCAAGAGCGAAGCTTAGAAAAATTATCGCTACTTTGATGAGGGGGCATATATTATCCTTATTATACTACACAATAAATCACATACATGGTGACTTTACTTGATTACTAGCATGAAGAGAGAGCAGAAACAATATATAACTATAATATTTTTGAGGAGAGGGTATAAAAGGTCCATTTTGGAGGGAGAATGACAAAAAACACTCTTAGTTTCTTGAAAAATATGAGTAAAACCTAATATTAATCTATCGCTTTACTGATAGGCCCTTGAACGAATTAAAAGAATGAAAAATAGACGGATATCAATAAGCTTGATTCTATTTTCTTTGTCCTTCCTGTCCTAAATTCTTAAACTTACTTGGTTAATAGTTGCATAGCTACTTATGGTGATGAGTGTGAGTTATAGAAGGAAGCTGCTTTTTTGATCCATGATGCCCCAGTCCTATGTCTTTTGCTAAAGAACTACGACGTACGGCATAATTAGGCGCAACGGTGGGATAGTCCGCAGGCAACCCCCAACGGTTTTTATAGTCCTGCAATGACATGCCATACATGGTTCGCAGATGGCGTTTTAGCATTTTTAGTTTTTTGCCATCTTCTAAACATATTAAGTAATCGGGTGTTACAGATTTTTTGATAGCTACTGCGGGTAGTGGGCGGGCAGAGTGACCACCTTCTTCAGCGTTTTCTTGAACACTGGTGAGAGTCCCATAAACTTTTTGAATCAAGGCGGGTAATTCAGTAGTTGGAACGGAATTATTTGAAACGTGGGCTGCTACAATATCGGATGTTAAAGAAAGTAATTTTTCTACATTTATTTTTTCTGTCATGTTATACCTTATTTATAATTTATTAAGGAACATATAGCCTGATCATACAAAAAAAGCAACGCGGAAAGAGATTCTGGAAAGTTGAAAAATTTGTTGTTTTGCGTGCGTTAAGATGAAAATTCTATCAAATTCTTAGAAAGATAGGAAAAAAGCTTCCTTTTTAGTAGAGAAAGTAGAAGATGAGACCTAACCCGCAGAGTTAGGCCTTTATACGGATGAAAGAAACGGATGAAATTAAATAAAAACGAACTTTTGACATTGCTTAAGAAGCAGGCATTACCTTTGAAATCTCTATTATTTTATGGAGATAACGAAGGATGGGTTTTGCCCGAAATTGAAAAATGTTTGCAAGGGCTAGCTGTTTCCTCTTCTCAGGTTAAAAGGATTTCTGAAGATATTTTGTTGCAAAAAAAAGTGCAGTTAGAAGATTTTTTTGCATCGAGTTCTCTTTTTGGAGAAAAAGAATTTGTTATTGTAACTAATGCAACAGATAAATTGGTTCCCCTTTTAAAAGAAACGCTGCCTTTTTTAAGAGGGGGCGACGTATTTATTGTTCAAAGTGCCGACTATTTAGGCCCGGCTTCTCGTTTGCGACAACTCTATGAAAAGGAAAATGAGCTTGGGTCTGTTCCTTGCTATGCGCTGGACGCGCGCACCTTAAGTAACCTAGTAAAAAATTTCTTTATACAACAGCAAAAAATAATTTCAGATTCACTGTCCTATCAAATAGCAACTATGTTTTTAGAAGACCCCTCAGTGCTTCTGCGGGAACTAGAAAAACTCAGTTGCTATATGGGGGGTAAAAAAGAGGTCGAGGCAGAAGACATAGCGCAAGTATTAACGCCCCTTGTATCCGAAGATTCGTCTAAATTAATTCAAGCAATTCTGCGTAAAGACCTTAAGGCTATTCAGGTTGAGTATGAAACAGATGTAGGGGGAAATACAGTGGGACTTATTCGTGAACTTTTAAATAAGCTGCTGCGCTTGCATGAGGCTAAAATATGGCTTGCTCAGTCTCCTGCGGAAGAGGCTTTGCGAAAAGTATCGCCCCCTGTTTTCTTTACAGAAAAAATGCAATTTATAGAACAAACAAAGCGGTGGCAGCTACAAGAGTTAGAGAAAACTATTCTAAAACTGTTAGCCTTAGAAACGGAATGTAAACTTAATAGTCTTTTAGCAGAAGATTTATTCAAGAATTTTCTATTTAAAGATATCCATTGATTTGTTATCATCATTTGGTTGCAAGTTATATAAGGAGGCAATATGAAAAAAATATCTCGATCAACTTTATGGGCATGTTTGGCTATCATGGGGGCGACAGTAGGGGGCGCGCCGTCTGCTAAGGCTGACCAAGAGACATCACAACGTTATGGGCGTACTGAACGGTGGAATACTGTTTATCAAACAGTACAAAAAAGGGTCGCAGATCATTTGCTGGGTAGAAAAACAACAGTGCGCACTGATCAGTTAACCTATTGGGTGTCAGAAGCAATTTTTAATGCTATTCAAGCTGAGAAGAAACGCTTTTCTCCTGAAAAAATACAACGCCTTGCAAATCGTGGATTTAATAGATTAGTGAGCTCTATTAACTATGTGATTACAACGCCGGGGTTAAACAGTGCTGAGATATCCAACC
>JBMDXI010000061.1:0-8289 GCA_048595075.1 Alphaproteobacteria bacterium | reverse complement strand
AATCTGGCGTGAAACTCTCGGGGGGTCAACGGCAACGGATTTCAATTGCGCGTGCTCTTTTAAAAAATGCTCCCATCCTTTTGCTGGACGAGGCAACCTCAGCCCTGGATACAACATCAGAACGCCACGTTCAAAAAGCTTTGGATCATCTTATGAAGGGACGTACATGTCTTATTGTTGCCCATCGTCTTTCAACAGTGAAAAATGCTGACCGTATTGTAGTATTGGAAGATGGTTGTATTATGGAAGAAGGAACGCATGATTCTTTACTGAAGCGTAAAGGAATATATGCTCAACTTTCACAATGGCAACTTATTGAAGACATAGATGCTTAAAAAAATTCTTAAGACGAATATGGCCCAAAATTTCATTGCTTTTTTAGCCAGCCTTTATATTCGTTTTATTCATATAACCACAGAGTGGAAGTATGTTCAGTTTGACATCCCTGCAGCCTATCTGAACGAGAAAAAACCTTTTCTGACGTGTTTTTGGCATGCCCATTTATTGATGCTTCCTTACGCATGGCGGCACCCGCGTCATGCTTTTTATATGCTTATTTCAGCCCATAAAGATGGGCGTATTATCAGCAAAACTGTGGGTCATTTTGGAATTGAAACAATAGCAGGCTCTACCACCCGTGGGGGGACAGAAGCCTTATTAAACATGGTACGACTTAGCCGAAAAAATGTTACAGTGGGTATTACACCTGATGGTCCGCGTGGGCCTGGTAAAGAAGTAAGTGAGGGAACGGTGATGGCAGCTTATTTGATGAAAGCTGATTTGATTCCGGTAACGTATACTGTTTCCCGAAAAAAGATATTTAAAACATGGGATAGGTTTTTGCTTCCTCTCCCCTTTAGTCGGGGGGTTTTGATGTGGGGAAAGCCTATTCCCTATCCCAAAGAAAAAAAGGACTTTAAGATGACTCAGACCCATCTTAAAGAAGCTTTAGACACATTATATAGAGAAGCTGAAAAGAAATTATCCTCATGATGAATATCTATAAATTTCTTTTATATCTTGGTTCCCCTTTTTTGAAGGGATGGATTTTTTATCGCGCCTGGCGTGGCAAAGAAGATCCCAAAAGGATGGGGGAGCGATTTGGTCAAACCTCTATTATGCGGCCGAGGGGTGACCTTTTTTGGTTTCATGGAGCGAGTATTGGCGAAAGCTTGACTTACCTTCCTTTGCTTCATCATTTTCATAAAAAATATCCGCATGCCTCTTTTCTTTTAACGACAGGTACGCGCAGTGCGGCCGATATTCTTTCTAAAAAGTTACCGGTACGCTGCATTCATCAATATATTCCTTTAGATCATCCTTCGGGGGTGAAAAAGTTTTTGGATCATTGGAAACCATCTGTTTGTTTTTGGACGGAGGCTGATTTTTGGCCTATTTTACTCTACCAAACAAGTAAAAGAGGCCCTGTTTTTCTGCTCAATGGGCGTCTTTCAGAAAAAAGCTTTTCCTTATGGCGTCACTTTTCTTCTTTTTTCCAAAGTATTTTAAAATGTTTTTCGGTTATTTTCCCGCAAACATCTGCAGATGCGAAAAGATTTTCTTATTTTAAAGCGACTTCTATTAACTATCTGGGCAATTTAAAATTTGCCCCTCCTGCACTCTTAACTCCTAAAAACTTAGAGGCCCCGCTGCAAACTCTTTTAAAAAGTAGACTTTTTTGGATTGCCTCTAACACCCATAAGGGGGAGGAAGAAATCGTCTTAAAAGCTCATAAAATGTTATTAGGCCAATTCCCCCAGCTTTTGTTAATTCTTGTTCCGCGACATCCTCATCGTGTGGTGCCAGAAATCATTCCCTTGTTAAAATCGTATAATTTTTCGTATAAAATACGATCAACCCCCACTGGAAAAAACCTTTCCAATGAAAATATATATGTCATTGATACGTTTGGAGAAGTCTTTTCTTTTTATGCTTTAAGTCATCTTGTTTTTTTAGGAGGGTCTTTGATCCCACATATAGGAGGTCACAATTTATTAGAACCCTTACGTTTTTATAATATGGTATTGACGGGGCCTTATATGGCTAATAATAAAGATTTAGCCCAAAAAAGTATTCAATCTAAAATAATTCAAGAAATAAAAGATGAAACAAGTTTGGCGAAAGCTGTAGAAAGTTATATACTCAAAAAAGTGGATAGAAAACCTATCCAAAAATTTTTGAAAGAACAGGATGTGCTTCCTTTGTATATAGAGGCTATCGAGAAGGAATTAAAAAAAACTCATGTGGCAAACTCCTAAATTCTGGTTTCAGCCGAAAGGCCTTTTTGCTTTTCTTTTATGGCCCTTGAGCCTTTTATATATGTTTGCAACCCTGTTGCGTACTTGGGTGACGTTTCCTTATAAAGGTGAATTGCCTGTGATATGTATAGGTAATGCAACAGTAGGAGGTGCCGGCAAAACACCCACGGTCTTAGCCCTTATCCATCTTTTCCAAAAAAAGAAAATCAACGTCGTGTGTTTAAGTCGCGGTTATGGTGGTTTTTTGAAAGGGCCCTTATTAGTTGATTCTTCCCGACATGTGGCTGCAGCTGTCGGTGACGAACCCTTACTTCTGGCCCAAGAAGCCCCCACTTATATTGCCAAAGACCGCATCGCAGGCCTGAGGACTCTCCAAGAAAGTGAGGCATGTGTATTAATGGATGATGGATACCAAAATCCGTCTATTTACAAAGATACGAATGTGCTGGTAATTGATGGCCCCAGGGGATTTGGAAATGGATTCATTTTTCCTGCGGGGCCTTTGCGGGAACCTTTTTCATTCAGTATCAAACGTGCTGATGCTATTGTAGTAATAGGAATCCCGTGTCCTTCTTTAGAGCCTATTTTACAGTCACTCCCTCAGCCCATTTTTTATGCAACGCTTCAGCCGAGAGATTCAGTAAAACCTCTTCTTAACCAAAAGTTTGTGGCTTTTTGTGGGCTTGCAAACCCTGCTAAGTTTTTTGCTACTCTGAAAGAAAATCAAATACCTATCGTCCAGGAAATAGTTTTTCCTGACCACTATCTTTTTGAAAATAAAGATATGGAAAATCTGATCTCTATTGCGCAAAAACTAGATGCCCATCTTATTACGACCGAAAAAGATTGGGTAAGACTCAGGAAAGAATACAGACCTCTTGTCATTTCGTTTCCTGTTGTTCTACAATGGCAAGATGAATCTCAAGTCGCTGAATTTTTCTTACAAAGAAGTACTAAAGTATCTTAAAAAAATCCTCTGGGAGCCCATGGAGGCTTTTCCTGTTATTATTTTCTATCTTTTTCTGAAGATACTTCCGGTGTTTGTTTCATCGGCGTTGGGAGGAAAGCTTGCGCGCTGGATAGGGCCTTTCTTACCCGTTACTCGCCTCGGGTTAAAGAATCTAGCGTTAGCATTCCCCGAAAAATCTTGTGAAGAACATGCCCAGATTATGCGGGATGTATGGGAAAACCTAGGTCGTGTTGTCGGCGAATTTCCTCACACAGAAACGATATCGCGTGATCCGCGATATATTCAAGTCGTGCATAAAGAGCAAATTGAAAACTTGAAGGAAGACGGCAAAGCAGGAATTTTCTTTTCAGCCCATATGGCCAATTGGGAATTTTCACATTTGGTGTGTGTGAATCATCACCTTCCCATGCGGGTTATTGCGCGCGAGCCTAATAACTGGGTTATTCGGTGGTTTATACGCCAAGTAAGAACCAATCCTGATGTAAAGGTTATCCTGAAAGGGGGTGCGGGCTCTAAAGAACTCTTGCAAACCGTCCTGCGCCACGAGCACCTGGGTATTCTAGTGGATCAACGATTATCTGAAGGAGAAAAACTTCCCTTTTTTAACCACCCTGCATTTACAACTACCGCGCCGGCAAAATTGGCCCATAAGTTTCATATCCCTTTAGTGCCCGTGCAAATAGAAAGGTTAAAAGGTTGTCGTTTTCGCATTACTTTTTATCCTCCTCTCACGCTAGAGTCTACCCCAGAAAAAACCACTGCCAAAATGAATAAAATTTTAGAAGAGTGGATCAGACAGAATCCCGGACAGTGGTTGTGGCTGCATAATCGATGGCGATAGTAGCTTGGTATTTTTCATGGACTAGAAGCTATTAGAAAGTGTGAAGAAAATGAAATTTAAAAAGGAGAAAATTATGCATAAAATTAAATATATATATCTATTAACCATTGTTTTAAGGGCTATCTCTTCGTTTGGTGCTTCCACTGCAGAAGAAGAGAAAAAGCAGGAAATGATATCTTATATCCTAAGAGTAACATCAGGAAAGCCACAATATGATCCTCAAAGAGATATGTATTTTTATTCTAGTGAGCCCGAGGAATCAGATACTCAACGAGCCATGTTAGAAAGAGCTCCTACAGTGGTACCTAAAAAAATTGGAGAACACCTTGTTTATAAATTTTCTTCCCCTGTTGCTTCGCCGTCAAAAGAAGGATTTCATTTATCTGGTCACCATCTAGTCTTTAAACTTCCTTCTTCTACGTCTTCACTATCTCATTTTCAAAAAGAAGTTAAGGTACTTGATCCTGTACAATTTTCTGCTATTGGTTTTTTACGGGTTGCCTCTAAAGAGGGTGTTTGGATGTCAACAGGACTCGTGGTAAGAGATAGATATGTCCTAACAGATGCTCATAACCTTTATGGTAATAGAGATTTGGCAAAAAAAGTAACTTTCTATTCGAGAGAAAGTAAACAAGAGGGAAATGGCTTTTTTTCAGAGGCCTCTAAATGGGTAGTGCATCCAGAATATTACAATAAATTATTACCAGAATGGGATATTGGGATTATTCGTCTTAAGGAATGTTTAGGGGCAAAGATGGAGACCCTTTCTCTTAAATCTTTAAAGGATGAGACATTGGACTCAAAAACGCTCCTAGAAGTGGATGGATGGTCTACGGAGAAATTAGAGGGTTTAGCAGATAAAAAACCATCTTCTCACCCCCTACAAGAAATTGAAAAATTTTTATATGCTTCAACGGGACATTTGTCACGTATAAGGCCTTCTCATTTTTACTATGATATATTGATACATTTGATGGATATTCTGGGGCGCCTATTTTCATAAAAGGAGATCATAAGAATGTAGTTGGACTTCATTGGGGAAGACAAAAACAAGAAAGTGGTCCAGATAGAGGAATAGGCCTTCGGCTGACGGATACCATTATACAATGGATAGAAGAAGCTATGACCCTCTTAGATGAGAGAGACTGAATAATAAACCAGGGTGGATTAACGAAGAAATAACAAAGGAGCAAGAAAATGAAGCAGTATAATTTTTATCTAAGAATTCTTACAGGGGATTAGCCCTGTTACTTTAATATACGCTTAGTTTCTGTCCCTTGGGGTATATCAGGCCATATAATAGTGCGTGCATTTTTCCTGTAGAAATTGATGAAATCTTTTCGGTGACGCGGAGCCGCGCGTGAAAGTGAGCGTCCAAATTCGCGCTTGGGGAATGTATCTTTCACCAATTCTTCTAATTTTTTAAGATCCTCGGGGCTGATAGTTACAAAGTCTGTTTCTTGCAAAATAATAGCTTTGGAAAAGTCATATAAAGCAAGTAGTACCTGGGGATCAGCTTCGGGCTGTTTCATGAGAGCAATTGTCTTTTTATAACTAGCTACGTTTCCTAAAGAGTTATTATCTGCCATCCCTTCAAAAAAGGGAGCGTTGTCGTCTGCTTCAGATAAAGTGTTCACAAAAATGCGGGCACATTGTTTAATATCGGGATTGCTGGGATTGCATTCTAGTAATTTCGATACAGCACCTTCCAAGGATTCTTGACATAGTTCTATGCCGCCTTCCGGGCACACCCCTTTATTTTTATTGATAGGTTTGGCGAATGTTAAGTGAGCGGATGCTATGAAAATAAGGATAAGTAAGTAGTTCATTTTTTCTCTCTCTGTTGATTTTTACCGGGTATCCATAAAATATCTTGACGTCCTTTATCATTTTCAAAACGGGCTAATACAAAAAAATAATCTGATAAACGATTCATATAAGTAATAATAAAAGGATTTAAAGAGACTGTCTGAGTGAGGGCCACAAGCGCCCGCTCAGCTCGTCGGGTGACAGTTCTTGCGACATGCAAGTAACTGGCTGCGATTGTACCGCCTGGTAATACAAAAGAATTTAAAGGCCCTAAATCGTTGTTCAGGGTATCTATTTTATCTTCGAGCCATTGCACCTGTGTTTCTTGTAGTTTGAGCTTTTGCTCGGCAGTTTGCACACATAAATCTGCCCCCATATCAAATAGGTCGTGTTGGATGTGGGATAAATCGGGCACGAATTTGGCAGCCACCTGGAATTGGCATAACCCTATCCAGCTGTTAACTTCATCGACTTCTCCAATTGCTGTGATATGAAGATCACTCTTAAGAACTCTTTTACCATCGCCTAAAGAAGTTTTTCCTTTGTCGCCACCCTTGGTATAAATGCGTGTCAGCTGAACCATGTATTCACTATACTCAAATGAAAGAAAGCTGTCATGCAGAAGTTGGTGGGGGATTTTCTAAAGCACGAATGACCCCCCGTAAGGTGCGTACTTCTTGCTCGGTCAAATCGAGGCGCTGAAAGATGCTCCGTAAGTTATGTACCATCCGCTTTTTTTTATGGGCAGGACGAAAGAATTGGGCGTGATCGAGGGCGCTTTCTAAATGCTCTAAAAATAAGTTTATATCGGTGTGTGTTGCTAGCTTACCTTCCCTATTTTTAAAGCTGAGAAGTGAAGAAGTTTGGATTGCTTGATACCATTCATAAGCACAAATTAAAACAGTCTGGGCCAGATTTAAGGAACTAAATTCCTCCATCGTAGGGATTTTAATGGCCGCATTGCAAAGAGAAATATGATCATTGGATAAGCCGTATTTTTCAGGGCCAAAAACGATCCCTGTTTTTTGGTCCGTTTTTTCTAGTAGATGCGGTGCCATTTCTTTTGCTGTAAAAACATGTTTTTCTAAACGGCGAGGACGCGCAGTTGTTGCAGCTACGTAGGTTAAGTCAGCAATGGCCTCTGAAAATGTTGTAAAGACTTTTACTTTGTCTAAAATGAATTCCGCACCTGCTGACGCCCGGATGGCCATTTCATTAGGCCATCCATCCCGGGGATTGACCAACCGTAGATCACTGAGCCCACAATTCCCCATAGCCCGTGCCGCCATTCCAATATTTTCGCCTAACTGAGGTTCAACTAGAATAATAGCAGGTGCTGGAGGCAAGGAAATAAGTGAAGATGGAAGGGAAGGGGTCATCAATGTGGCTCGTATTTTTTCATAGTGCATTCTTCATAATTGTAGCAGCTGGTTAGGTGTAGTTTACAATTATTAAAGTACCTTTGCTATATTACTCACTCTACCTCTTTTTTTTGAAAGATGCGACTGTTACATGAAGAGATTTTTAAAAAAGCTTGACATTTGAAAAAGAATGTTGTATACGATATTAAAATAAAATAATTCTAACAACTAAATTTTCAATATTTATTATTAACTCTCCCCCGGAAAAATTTTTATCGCATACTTTCCACAGGTATGACTATCCAACTTCCCCTTTTTTATGACTTCCTCGTGCTTTAAAGAGGAGGATATATAAATCTCAACTACAGGAATTTTAGAGGACTTTATGTATTTTATCAAACCTTATGGAATGGGATATGAGCCCCCCTCAACACTGGGACTTCATGAAGAAACGGCTGTTTTAGATATGCCTATTTCTGACCCGTTGAGGCGCCAGGAAATAGAATTTTTTCCTGACACTTTTACTTTATGGGTCAAATTAGATGTAAAATTCTATGAAAATGACTGTACAATCGAAAGAATTATCGATGGAACATCTTATGGTGTTACTAACCTTTACAAACCTGGCTATGTCCAAGTGGGTGCAGCTGAGAAACTAAAACCCCGTAGTAAAATCCATGGAGTTGATTTCATTTCTGTAGGAAAAGGGTTTTATTTAGATTTTCATCGTCAAATGATTCCTTTTTATAAAGATTCCTGGATGATAAAAAATCTTTCTAAGAAAGAAGGGGAAATTTTATATCACAAACCTTTTGCTGTAACCCATCAATCCCTCGTTTTAGAAAGTGAAACTCAAGCTGGGGGGCAATATATGACAGGACTGGGCGAAGCCGTTTATCCCCGTTATCCCTATGGGGGATATGCCCCTCTCCGAGGGGGATTGGAAGATATGGAACAAGTTTTTTGCTATGTTGCTCGACAAGACTATGGAGATGCTGAACGTACTGCCTTGGGGCTAGAGCGAGTATCAGATTATGAAAGAAAAGGAGA
>JBMDXI010000060.1:0-1650 GCA_048595075.1 Alphaproteobacteria bacterium | reverse complement strand
CAGCCGTTGAGAGATTCTTTGCCCACATCAAAGAAAACAAACGTTTAGCTCTGCGCTTTGATAAACTCGACATTACTTTCTTCTCTTTCTTCGCCCTTGCTTCCATGAAAGTTCTTAACCTACTTTGTTAACAGTGCCATACAGGAAAATTACATGGGATATAACCTTGATCAATCTTATAAAAATTATATTGAAACCTTGAAAAAGGAAATTGCAACAGCGCGCGTGAAGGCTAGCCTATCTGTTAATAAAGAGCTGATTATTCTTTACTGGAAAATAGGCACTCATATTCTTGAAATGCAGCAGAAAGAAGGGTGGGGAGCTAAAGTTATTGAGCAAGTTTCTACTGATCTTTCCAAAGAATTCCCTGAAATGAAGGGATTGTCTTTTACAAACCTTAAAAGAATGCGCCTTTTTGCTCAAACTTGTTCTTCTACCGAAATTGGTGCACAAGCTGTGCCCCAATTGCCTTGGGGGCATATTGTTGTCCTTATACATCGCGTAAAAGAAAATACAGAACGTAAATGGTACATTCAAAAAACCATCGAAAATGGCTGGTCACGCAATGTGTTGGTTCATCAGATTGAAAGTGATCTTTATAGACGCCAAGGAAAAGCCATTACTAATTTTAAAGAAACGTTACCTGATATCCATTCGGATCTTTCACATGAATTGATCAAAAGTCCTTATAATCTTGAGTTTTTGAATATATCTGAAGAAGTACACGAAGAAAATCTTGAAAAAGCTCTTGTTAATAACATTCGAAATTTCTTATTAGAGTTGGGAACAGGGTTTTCGTTTGTAGGTAATCAATACCATATTGAATTAGAGGGAGAAGATTACTACCTCGACCTCCTTTTCTACCATCTGAAACTAAGATGTTACGTTATTATTGAGCTGAAAGCTGGAAAATTCTTGCCAGAACATGCGGGTAAAATGAATTTTTATCTGAATCTGGTAGATCATCAACTACGCCATAAAGACGACAATCCAAGCATTGGGATTATTCTCTGTAAAGATAAGCGGGATATCACTGTTAAATACGCCTTAGATGGTTTGAGAAAACCGCTAGGAGTATCAGAGTATCAGCTGAGCAAAGAACTAGAAAAGCAACTTAAAGAAGCACTACCTGCTGAAAAAGACCTTCAAGAAGAGTTTCAAAAGGTGGAAATTGGAATTATCGCTTAGGATTTCCTATACTCCATGGGCGGTTACCTTGTTTTTCTTTGACGGTTTCTATTTGCCATTTACCTGCTTTTTCGGTCACTAAATGAGCGCCCCTATAAAATACATCGAACCGATCAATAATAATGTGGGGATGTCTACATACGTATTTGTGCTTCCGTAAGGGTTCAGCCGCCACCAAAATATCAGCCTCGGCACAGGCTGTCTCTATATCATCTAACTTTTTAAGGTAAGCAATAGTAAGGGCGTCCTTTCTGAAAAGACAAAGATTTTTAGAACACGTTATAGGATTATTTTCTTTTAATTGTCGCTTCCCCTTAAAAGTGAAAACATCCTCAGGGGAAAGACCCACGCGCGCAGCCCATGCTTCAGCTAAAAAAGAATGCGGCCGCGAAGAAGAAAGAAATAATTTTTTTTTCGTTAAAAACACCTATCGCTTTTGCATCAGAGGAGATAAATAATAAG
>JBMDXI010000059.1:0-3009 GCA_048595075.1 Alphaproteobacteria bacterium | reverse complement strand
TTCTTTAGGTGGCCAGCATTTCCCTCTTAAATTTTTAGAAAAGCCTTTCCCTCCTTCTCTCCTCAAAAAAATGCTGCAAGAAGAAAATAAACTTGAGGTGCTGCTGCTGGGAGAATTTAAATTATATCCGAGCAAACGGCGTCTTATTCATTCCCAAACTCAAGTAATTGAGCATCTCACTGAAAAAGAGGTTGATATTTTATCATTTCTGTACCACCATCCCCGTAAATTATTCTCAAAGGAAGAACTGTTAAAACAAATTTGGAATTATGCGCCGACTATGACAACGCATACACTAGAAACTCATATTTATAGGTTAAGGCAAAAGTTAACTCCTTCTCTCTTAGTCCATCAAGACAAAGGATATGGCTTATGGATTTAGGGTTTACATTCCCTATAGAAATTTTTTATATGGGGGGAATAGTGCTCGTTTTTTCCCTTTTGCTGACGTATTGGATGATCAGGGTGGGTATTCAAGATTATCCTGTTCATCGATCTTCTCATACTATTCCTACTCCTCGCAGTGGTGGCGTGGCCATTGTCATCAGCTTTTGTAGCGGTATTTTGTATCTACTTCTTCGTCACTATCTGACTTACATATCTTGTGGGCGCATTATAGCCTTAGGCGCCGCCATCACCATTACTTGCCTGGTTTCTTTTAAGGATGATGTAAAAGCTCTTTCTTTTATACAAAAGTTTGTTGTACAGATTTTTATAAGCTGCCTCATCGTTCTTGTCGGTCTATCTTTTACTGAAATCCCCCTCCCCTATTTTGGCCTAGTGCCTTTAAAAGCCTTGGGGGGTATCCTTTCAGTCCTGTGGATTATCTTTTTCATGAATGTTTTTAATTTTATGGATGGGTTGAATGGGCTTGCGAGTGGCGTTTCCATTATTGCCTCTATATTTTGCGCCCTTATTAGCCTCCTGTTCCAAGAGAAGTCCCTTTTTTATATTAGCTTTACCTTATGCTTCTCTACATTGGGCTTCTTTTTGTTTAACTTTCCTAAAGGAAAAATTTTTATGGGGGATGTGGGAAGTCAATTTTTAGGCCTTATTTGGTCAATCATGCTTTTTATTCCTGCTCAAGAATCTCATGCAGGAACAAGCACTGTTTCTATTTACACCATCCCCTTGTTGTTCTTTTCTTTTATTTATGATGTTAGTATTACAGTAGGCCGACGTATTTGGAATAAAGAAAGCTTTTGGCTGGCTCATCGTACCCATTTATTTCAAATCCTTAATCGCTTAGGATATACCCATAAGCAGGTAACCTGTTTACATTTAGGGATGGCTGTCCTACAAGGCGGAGGGGCTATGTGGATGCAGTATCTACTCCCTTCACACCAAATACTTATATTTATTCCTTACTTTATGTTGATGATCAGTTATCATATATGGATATATAGACAATTAAAGCAAAAAATTTTACCTTATCGAAAGAAAAGAAAGAAGAGAAAATGAAATTACGTTTTGCCCCCAGCCCCACTGGCTATATGCATGTAGGAAATTGTCGTACCCTTTTAATTAACTGGCTTTTTGCCCGTCATTATGGGGGCGAATTCCTCCTGCGTTTAGATGACACCGATAGGGAAAGAAGTGAGAAAAAATATGAAGATGCTTTGTTAGAAGATATGGGCTGGCTAGGACTCAATTTTGATGACTATCAGCGTCAATCTGATCGTTTTGACCGTTACCGCACTGTGGCAGAAACATTGAAAGCGAGCGGCAGGTTATATCCTTGTTATGAAACGCCTGAAGAGCTGGAATTTAAAAGAAAGCGCCAAATGGCTCGCGGGCTTCCCCCCATTTACGATCGGGCGGCCCTTCAATTAACAGCTGAAGAAAAGCTAAAATTTGAAGCAGAAAATCGCAAACCCCACTGGCGCTTTCTTCTTAATGATGCCCCCATCGATTGGAATGATCTTATTCGGGGTCCTATTCATATTGAAGGCAGCAATCTAAGCGACCCTGTCTTGATTCGCGAAGATGGCTTTCCTATTTATACATTTGCCTCTGTCGTTGATGATATGGATATGAATATAACCCATATTATCCGGGGAGAAGATCATCTTACCAACACCGCTGTTCAAATTCAAATATGGCGGGCTTTAGGGGTGGCAGATGGAGTCATAAAATTCGGCCATTTGTCACTTTTATCAAATGCTGATGGAACTGAATTTTCTAAACGGCTTGGCAGTATGAGCCTCCGTGACCTTCGCCAGCAGGGTATTTTACCCATGGCATTAAATAGCTTACTTGCTAAATTGGGAACCTCTGACCCTGTTCATGTTTACGAAAACTTAGATGCCCTTGTGGCTGAGTTTGATATTACAAAATTTGCAAAGGGAACACCGAAATTTTCCCTCAATGAACTTACTCAGTTGAATACAAAAATTATTCATACTCTTTCCTATGAAAAAGCTATAGAATCCACTCACTTTTCTTCTATGGATCCCCTTTTTTGGAAAGCTGTGCAGCCCAATTTAGAACAATTATCCGATTTAGAAATGTGGTGGACAATTTGTCGCGGAGAGGTTGCAACATTCGCTGAAAATGACGATAAAATATTTATTGAAGAAGCTTTAGCCTCTTTACCTGCTGAGCCCTGGAATCCTTTTCCATGGGATCAATGGATAACTCACCTTAAAACAGCGACTCATCGCAAAGGAAAAGATTTATTTATGCCCCTTCGTCGTGCCCTCACAGGGCAAGACCATGGGCCCGAACTTCGTACAATCGTTCAATTGATGGGCTATAATCTCGCCCGTAAACGCTTGCAAAATTCTTTAAATTAGCAGTCCATTTTCCTATAATTTTTTCTATCGATATATAGCTGTATGTGTTTATCTTGTTGTAATTTACGTAAAATATGGCACTGTTAACAAAATGAGGGAAAGGTGGTAGAATGGTGTGAGAAAAAAAATAGAAGGGAGAAAAAAACAATGAAAGACCGATATTTTCCAATAGAAACAGATGTTTTTGATAAAAGGATATTACCCCTGATTATCC
>JBMDXI010000058.1:0-5724 GCA_048595075.1 Alphaproteobacteria bacterium | reverse complement strand
GGATAATCAGGGGTAATATTTTTTTATCGAAAATATCTGTTTCTATTGGAAAATATCGGTCTTTCATTGTTTTTTTCTCCCTTCTATTTTTTTTCTCACACCATTCTACCACCTTTCCCTCATTTTGTTAACAGTGCCATATTTAATTTGGGGCTAGGCACGCGGAGCGACGGGTGCTTGGCGCATACCAGCGAACACGTTGTAAGCTAGCCTACACCAACCATAAAATCGACGTCATCGCGCCATAAGTTCCAGCTATAAAGGGAAATTTATCTATTTCTTCGGGGACTGCTGAGTAGAATGAAAAAGTTTTATTTCTTTAATTTCCACTTCAATTTTATAAATTTTTTCTAAAAAAGAGGCCCATAATTTGCGGGTTTCAGCAAATTCTTTACGCATTTCAGCAAATTCAGCATCAGATTTTTCAAACTGTTTGCGGGTTTGAGCGTCTTGCCTTTTCATATCTTCTTTCACAATGTAATAAAAAAAAGCGCAGCAGGCCGCTGTTGAGCCGATAATTGTTAAAATTAATGTAGTTATATGTTGATCCACGATGCCTTTTCCTTACTCGTATTGCTTAACACATAGCACATAGGGTTAAAAAAAGTCTAATGAATTCAAGCATTTTCGCAGCAAACAAGAAAGTTATAGCTAAATTAAAAAACTCCCCTTAGGGTATAACAAGGGGAGCTTATTCTCTTTTGAGAGTAAAAACGTGATATTTAAGGGCTATTCTGCCTTACTTTTTCCTTCTGACTCGCCTTCATGGAATTTGACGGCATCATTTGGCATAATGGTAGAAATAGCATGCTTATAGACAATCTGTATAAAGCTATCCCTTTTCAAAACAATAACAAAGGTGTCAAAACCTGTTACAGTCCCTTGAAGCTTAATACCATTCATCAAAAACATGGTAATAGGAGTCTTATTTTTACGGACAACGTTCAAGAAGACTTCTTGAGCATTTTGCTTTTTCTCAGTAGATTTTTCTGCTGTCATAGTGTTCTCTCTTTTTCATCATTATAACCTTATTAAAAGTTTTTTCAACTCTCTGCAATCATTAATATAGAGTTCAAACCCATATGGCAAGTCTTTTTGGTCACGCAAAGTCGGGTTATTGATAAGAACAGGAAATAAGTTAGCGCGCTGAGCACACTCGAGGTCACTGAGCCAGTCTCCTATCATCCAGATATGCTTACCTATAGAGACATCAATCCCCTTTAAGGCTTCAAGGGTTGGCACGACAGATGGTTTATCTTCAGCATAATCTTTAGATCCTACCACTTTATGAAAAAATTTTTCCCACCCTAAAAAAGCAACCTCTTGCCGCAAAATATCCCCCCGCTTATTGCTAAGAACAGAACATGGAAGCTTCCTTTTACGCAAATATTTTAAAAGAATTTCAGCACCTTCCATTGTTTTCAGAGACTTCAAATGGTTTTCTAAGATATGAGCATAGAAAAATCTTTCTGCAGCAGCAGCCTCCTCCCCAAAAATTTTGGGAAAATAATCGCGCAAAGATGTGCCTGGCAACTGATGGAGTGTCTCGATGGAGGGAGCAGGCCTTTTAAGGCTTAAAAATGTATAAAAATAAGCCTGCGCAATGGTATCTTTTGTGTCAACTAACACGCCATCCCAATCAAAAATTATAGCTTGAGGCAAAGGAAAATTATCTGTCATTTTTACATTCTCCTTTTACAAAATCCATATAAGCTTTATAGAGTTGAGAAACAATGGGGCCTGCCTGACCACTACCAATAGATTGACCGTTTATGTTCCCCACTGCAATAATAGGAGAATTAGTACTTGTTACAAAAGCTTCATCCGCCTTTAAAGCCTCAGTCAATGAGTAGAACTGCTCTTTCACCGACATTTTTAGCTGCTTAGCCAGGGCAATGACACGCTGACGGGTAATCCCGTTTAAAATATTGGCGGTTGATGGCGCTGTATAAAGAGTTCCCTTTTTGACAATCCACGCATTAGAAAGGCTTCCCTCTGTAATGTAATCCTGCTCATTTACAAACCATGTTTCATAAGCTTGTTGGTCAGAAGCGTTTTGTCGCGCCAACACATTGGGTAATAAATTTAAAGATTTTATATGACACCCTTTCCATCGCACATCTTGGCCTGTTACCACAGAAATGCTATGTAAGGGGGCAAACTTACCTTCTTTAACAAATAAAAAAACGCTCGGGCGAGGCTGGGGTGATGGGAACAATTGATCACGGGGGGCGATGCCCCGCGAAACTTGAAGATAAAGGGCACCCTCCTCACTTCTGTTCATCATAAGAAGTTTTTTTATAATAAGGCGAAGAGCTGTGAGAGGCGGAAGAGATATTCGCACCGCCTGCGCAGAAGCTACAAGCCTTTCTAAATGTTTTTCCCCATCAATAAGACAGCGTCCCTTAAAATGGATGACTTCATAAACTCCATCCCCAAAAACATAGGCTCTATCCTCAACAGATACAACAGCCTGCTGAGCGGGCAAAAACTGACCATTAATGTAAAAAAATCGACTCACTGAGGAAACTACACTTTAAACATTGCTTCAACTTTAGAGATAGCTTCACTTGCCAGCAATAAAATAAGATGATCCCCTTCTTCGATAATCTCCCCCGAATGAGGTGTAGAAAACTCATGATCCCGAATAAGACCTCCTACAATAGATTTTTTATCATGCTCTAGCACGGAAAAGGGGGCACCAATAATTTCGGCGCCATGAGCCACAGTTGCTTCAAAAATTTCGCCTACTCCCCCTTGGAGAACATGTACTGATTGGATCAGCCCATGACGTACGTGATTAAGTACTTTAGAAATTGTGACAAAGCTAGGATTCAAAATACTATCTATCCCTAAAGATGGTAAAAATTTTGGATACATAATATTACTCACCAGTGTTGAAACCCGCAAGCATCCAAAATTCTTCGCTAGTAACGACGATAAAATATTAGTGGCGTCTTCATTGGTAATAGCCACAAACATATCTGATTGTGCCACATTTGCCTCTTTAAGCACATTAATATCCACCGCGCTTCCATGCAAAACAACCGTAGATTCTAAGGATTGTGCCAAAAATTGGGCCCGATCCTTATTGACTTCAATAATCTTTAAATCTACTGATGGCATCGTTTGGCGAACGTTTTGAGCAAGGTAATACCCTACATTCCCTCCCCCTGCCACAACCAAACGCTCAATAGGGTCCGATTGAATAGCAAAAACGGAAAGAAACTTTTGCAACTTGCTTTTTTCAATAAGTATATACGCGGTATCATTGGCTTGCAGATAATCTCTAGCATGCGGGATTAAAAAATGATCATGCCGAATAATTGCGAGAACCCGGAAAGCCATTTGTGGAAAGTCTTCCCCAATTTGCTGAAGGGGGACATTATTCATAGGACAATGGGCACTTAAATGGATAGAAACAACCAAGGCATGAGGCTTTGTTAACGGAATAACCTCCATCGCTCCAGGTATCTGCAGATTAGAAGCAATAACCCGCGCCACCTGTTGCTCAGGGGAAATAATATAGTCGATCGGAACTTTATTTTCTGTTTGTGTAAGCCAAGTAGAATTTAAATAGCTTTGATTGCGAATATGGGCAATTTTCTTATGAATTTTGAACATTGAGTCGGCAATTTGACAGCTAATAATGTTTTGTTCATCAGATGGCATCACAGCTACTAAAAGATCAGCCGAATGAGCCCCCACCCTATCCAACAGATCAGGATGCGCCCCACACCCCTGCACAGCTTGAACATCTAGTGTTTCCTGAACATAGGCAACACGATCTGCTGATTCATCAACGACAATTATATCATTGTCTTTTGCCGCTAGGTAAGAGGCAATACTATACCCAATTTGGGTGGCCCCACAAATAATTGCTTTCATGTGTTAACCTTATACTAACTTCTAAAAATAATAAAGTAGTCTGTTTTTATAGTTTATAAGACTCGATTAAAAGCACTTGATTATTTTGTCTCAATGGATTTAGATATACAAGGTTAAATTGTTAAACAAAACAATAGGAGAAGCAATCATGAAAACAAAATCTATCTTTATACTTACTACTCTAACTTTGTTAACTAGGTGCGTATCTGAAGAGGAAAGACGTGCTGATTCCTTAGTGATGGAAACAGAAAGAAATAGTTCTGCAAAAATGATAGCAGATTCTGGTCACATAATGAATGAAGCTGTCGCTCAGATGAAGCATACTAACACGGCAATGCATGCTATGGAGCGCTCTATAAAAGAAACGATAGAGCAACTAAAAACAACCCGCATCAAACTGAAAACCACTCTAGCTGCTGTTAACGAAATGGTAAATCAAACCTCTCAAACCTTAAAAAGTATGAGAACTAATAAAGCATCTAAAAGTGAAAAAGCTAGAATATTGGGCCAGATGCATCGCATGCTGCTAGACATGAAAGAAAAATTAAAAGTAATGAAGGGCGAGCTGGATCAAACCCTTAATAGCATGTCTCAAGAAAGCACAGTTCAATCTAAACTGGAAGAAGAATTGACAGACCATATGAAGGAGCTGACCCCTCTTCTTACAAATTTGGACTCTTTAATAGCAGAGGTATCTAACTCCTAACAAAGCAAAGGGATCTTAATACCTTTTGCTTCTGCAACAAAAGCTTTGTTGCGTAGGGTCAGAGAATGCGCAACAAAGCTTATCGGAAGGAAGCCAGGATTCTGATAGCGAAGGATATTTAATTTGGGGCTAGGATACGTGGAGCGACATAGGCTTGAACATACCCGCGAACGTGTTGTAAGTTAGCCTACACCAACTAAAATCGACGTCATCACGCCATAAGTTCCAGCTATAGAGAAGATGGAAAAAGATAAAAATTACCTAGGTCGTCTTGCATATCTTAGGATATCTTCCGCCACAGCTCGCCTAATTTGGTTTCTGACTTTTACATCAGCTGTAATGGTGTTCAGATATTCTTCTAAAAATCCTCTATAGCAGGCTTTGTAGAACCTAGCTAGCTGTGGTAATGATCGTAAAGGATAGCCATTTATCTTCCATCGCAACATGGGCAACGCATATAAATAAGATAGATCCTGGATAAAAAAGCGGGGGTCTGCCTGCATTGTTTCCAAATCAATGAAATAAATAAATTTTCCATCATAAAATACATTGTTAGGATGCAAATCGGCATGGATCATGGTTTTGCAGTTTTCAAGTTGGCCCCCCCCTAAAATACTACAATCGTTTCCTTCCATAAATTGACGATGAAAATGAGCTAATGTTTCCCCTAATTTTTTAAAGCCGTCGAGGGCTTTTTGCCATGCCAGTGGACTTTTCCACGCTTTCACATAACTATAAAGCGCATCTCCTTTCGCCGCATGTAACACAGAAATAATCCCCATACGACCGTTTCCTTCAGGATATTGATAAAATTCCTCTGCAAATGTCAATTGGGGATAGCGTGGGTCTCGCACAGCCGAAATTTGACGAATTTTGGGATTATTTCTTAATAAATCCAGACGATAGATTTCTAACGCGGCGCGGTCGCCGGGGTTTTGTTCGTTCTGTCGCACGCCTTTAATTTTCTTAACAATAAGAATAAGCTTCTTTTCTCCAGGAAAAGCAGGGGTTATTTTTAGACACTCAGGATTATACTTTATGAGAAAGAGTTTATCTACCGCAGCCCCAGACACTTCAGGTTCTGTTATGTCCAAACATCCTGGCGCAAAAAGATTTTTATTAACTAGTTC
>JBMDXI010000057.1:0-2482 GCA_048595075.1 Alphaproteobacteria bacterium | reverse complement strand
TAAAACAAGAAGGCCTTCAAAATCTGTTTTTATTATTTTCATAGAAACTCTCTATTTTTTAGGTTCCAATAAACAGAGAGTACGAGTGCCATTATTAATTTGAATAGTTTTCTCCAAACGGAAGTGGGTAGAAATACACTTTTCGAAATATCCCCAGTGATAGGTATCAAAAATGTCTTTTCTATTCCTCAATAAAAATTGCACCATTGGATCTTCTTTAGACACCCATTCTACAACCCCCCGCGGTGCAATCTGCTGAAGGAAAGAAACAAATTTTTCTAAAGGAACATTTTGTGCAATGCATAAATGATGAATTAAAGCCAATGCCAAAAAACCTTCCCCTTTAATACGATCATAAATCGAGGAACGTTCTTCTAAATTCCATCCACATGCAGGAGATGGATTCATGAGGTCTAGAACAATGGGTGTGATAGTTAAACTGGGATCATGGCGAATGGCCTGATAAAGATAATTGATACAATTGCTATCAATATCACATGAAATAACCGAGCGCTGGGTGGCAGCTATTTTAGAAAAATGACCAGTATTACACCCTAAATCAATAATAGTAGCGGTGGGAGATGATTTTTTTATAAAATCCTTTATAAATTCTTCTTTTATAGTATACCCCTCTTCTTCATAAGTATTATTTTTGGTATAATCAATCCAAGTGGAGTGCGTAGAATTTTCTTTCAGTTTTTCTACTAAAGAAATTAGTCCATTTACCATATGAATAAGAGAAGTTTTAGGAAGCTTAAATTTATTTCTAAGGGTTGTTTGCGCGATACTTTTATTCTGCCCTAACTTCACGTTTAAAAAAACATGCTTAAACACCCCTGGCAAACGCCAGTCAACAATTTTAAATAACCTTGCCATTAAGTGGGGATCAATTCCCTTAAGGGATCCTTTAAACAGGGGTTGGAAATCAACTTTTTTATAGCTTTTTAAGAAAAGAGGATATAAGAATTCCTGACAAAATTGCGGATACCCCTCCCATGTTTGCCCCTCTTCGTAATCATTAATAGAAAGTATATCCAAAAAACACATTTTTCCACGATGAAATGTGATATTCCAGGCAGTTCCATCCTTTAAAATAAATCCACTTTTTAAAGCATCTTTTAAAAGAGAAAGGGTCAAGAGGGCTGCATCTTTTAACATAGAAAAAGACCACTCATAAGGATAAGTGATAGGAGAAATTTTTTCATGCGTTAAAAGGTAAGAACAATTTAACTCTTTTTCTTTAAAGATGTTTTCTAAAAAGTTAGTAGGAATAACTTTACCTTCTTGCATATAGGCTTGAAAAAAAGGACTGGCTAATAATCGTTGCATTCTAGCAGCCCCTTCACTATTTAAAGTTCTGAATACCTTATTATCTTTAAAAAACACAAACCCTTCAGAATCTCTAAAAGATCCTTTATCCCACTTAACAGTTGACTGCATATGTTTACTTCTTATTTTTTTTGTACAATGCCTTAAAGAAAGCAGATATTTTATACCAATAAAATTTTATGAAAGCCCCTACTCCTACAAGACCACCTAAGAGTAGCTGAATTAGCATGCTCCCTGATCCACTATCTAAATATGCCTCTGCTTGGTTTATATATAAAAACCCTGTACAAAAAACTATTAATATTTTCATAAATTTTCCCCTTTTTTTAACTCCCTTATATCAGCTTCCTTATACATTTTCAACTGCTCATCCCAGTACAAATAATGAGAATCATCTTTAAGGAGGTTTAGATGGGATTGTCTACTTAAATAACTAAAAATACACCGAAAGGTATTTATAAGACTTGATTTGCCCGATAAATATTTTTTAACCTGTTCTTTCACGGGAGAGTCATAATCAGGCAAATAAACAGCACTTAGAATACCGAAAGCATAGCGAAAATCTTCAGGCTTTTTAAGTCGCAATGAATTGTAAGGAGAAGCAACACACTTTAGCCACTGGGTAGGATCTTTTATTTCTTGATTACCTATATAAGTAGGCCCATGATCAGATTGGATGACTATAATAGCCCTAGGGTCATTTTTCTTAATATCATCTACTAAATTTAAAAGGTTCCTATTCATTTCTTTAATGGAAGAAATATAACGGGAGGAATTTTGAGGATTTGAAACTACAGAATGAAAGCCTGAGGTAAAATTTCCTTTCTCATCGTAGATGGCATCATGAACCTGTGCTAGGTGGGCAAAAACGAATTTTTGATGGCCAGGAAATAAGGATAGTGTATTGAGAATGGTATCATTATTTACATAATGATGGCGCCAACCAATACATTTTAAAGGGGTTGAAGAGAAAAAAGATTGATAGACTTCAAATACATTATTTTCTATATGTACATCTTTATATTTGTACCCTGAAATCTCCTGCCACTGGGCTGGAATATTGATAATTTTAAAGTTGTTATCTTTTAAAATTTTCCTTACAGGATTGTTACCCTGCAATGACTGTCCCATAAGTGCCCCACTAAAGCCTTGT
>JBMDXI010000056.1:0-10936 GCA_048595075.1 Alphaproteobacteria bacterium | reverse complement strand
GCTTTTTAGGGGTTGGCCGTTTGATTTTTTCCCCTTTAACCAAGGCTCGAATTTCATCACCTGAGATAGTTTCATATTCAAGTAAAGCCTGGGCAATTGCTTCTAAAGCTTTTGCATTTTTTTTCAAAATATCATGGGCTTTCTTGTGGCCTTCTTCTACTAAAGAACGAATTTCGGCATCCACCTCGCGTAAGGTTTGTTCAGACATAGATTGAGTCTGGGTTACTGAGTGACCTAAAAATACCTCTCTTTCGGGGGCTCCATAAACCAACGGGCCCATTTTTTTGCTGAGCCCTAATTGCGTCACCAAGGCACGGGCAATACGTGTGGCCTGCTCAATGTCAGAACTCGCCCCTGAGGTAACTTTTTCCCACCCTAAAATTCTTTCTTCAGCCACCCGACCACCCATGGCAATAGCTATATCTGCTTTATATTGGGCTAAACTGCGGGAAATTTCACTTTCTGCCAAGCGCATAACCATTCCCAGCGCCCGTCCCCGAGGAATAATGGTTGCCTTATGAACAGGGTCAGCCTCCGTGATACAAGAGGCAACTAAAGCATGACCTGCTTCATGATAAGCTGTATTTTTCTTCTCATTTTCTGTCATAGCTTGAGAACGCCGTTCGGCACCCATCATCACCTTATCTTTTGCTTCTTCTAATTCCGTCATTTCCACAAAACGACGGCCTTTACGCGCCGCTAAAAGGGCGGCCTCATTCACTAAGCTAGCCAGTTCGGCCCCTGAAAATCCAGGCGTTCCTTTAGCCAACGTGAAGATATCAATGTGTGGGCCTGTGGTAATTTTTTTCAAATGAACTGTTAATATTTCCTGACGCCCTTTTACATCTGGCAAGGGAACAACAACTTGACGGTCAAAACGGCCTGGCCTTAATAAAGCAGGGTCTAAGACATCAGGTCTGTTCGTGGCAGCAATTAAAATGATTGTTTCTGAGGTAGCAAATCCATCCATTTCTACCAACAATTGGTTTAATGTCTGCTCACGTTCATCATTACCACCGCCGAGGCCTGCGCCACGGTGGCGGCCAACAGCATCTATTTCATCAATAAACAAAATACAGGGGGCATTCTTCCGTGCTTGCTCGAACATATCGCGGACACGGCTGGCCCCAACTCCCACAAACATTTCCACAAAATCTGATCCTGAGATACTGAAAAAGGGAACATTTGCTTCCCCTGCAATTGCCTTAGCAAGCAATGTTTTTCCTGTTCCAGGCGACCCTACCAGCAGCACTCCTTTAGGGATTTTTCCTCCTAATCGCTGAAATTTGTGAGGGTCTTTTAAAAACTCTACAATTTCCTGAACTTCTGCTTTGGCTTCCTCTACTCCCGCCACATCTTTAAATGTGACCTTGTTGGTATGATCCATGAGCATTTTGGCTTTTGACTTACCAAACCCAAAGGCTTTTCCACTGCCAGCTTGCATCTGACGGTAAAAATATATCCATACACCAATCAACAATAGTGTGGGAGCCCATGACAGCAAAATAGCCCAAAGGGAAGGTTTTCCTTCATCCGTGGTGAGTGCTTCTACTTTTACTCCTTGTTCAGAAAGGGCATTCGCGACATTTGTATTTTCAGGCACCAGTGTTATAAAAGGGGTACCATCTACCTTTTTTCCCTGAATAATATTCCCCCTCATGGTGACTTCTTGTACTTCTTTACCAGCTACTGCTTGTTGAAAAGCTGTGTAGCTAAGGGTAGCTCCCTTTGTGTGCTCCCCCTGTTCATAGAACATTTGGTAAGCGCAAAATAACGCAAAAACAATTCCCATAAGGAAGAAAATGTTCTTAAAATGTTTGCTCATTTGAGGCTGACTCCTTTATTATTTTTTCAATGCTTAAGCGTCATGAAAGACGACTTTACCATAGCATTGAGTGGCCTAAACTGTAAATCAACTAATGGAAAATCTCTTTGGTAAATACCTAAAAAGGGTACCTCCCACACTCTATTATCTTTCCATAACGCTGGCAAAGCCATTAAACTGGCAACAAAAGACGATTCTGGAAAACGATTTTTGATCTGGCTCCATCCTTGAGGGCCTAATACTCCCAACAAGATGTTTAAATCTATGACATTTTTATCAATAGATGCAATAAAAAAACGATTATCCCACAAAAAAGGCTGCTGATCTGTAAAAAAATGAGGTTTCACCCGGGGGTATTCACGCACAATGGCATATCCTTCTTTTCGTTTGATAATATAGCAGCCTGCGCAGGTAGTTTTTCCAAAAGAAGGTTGAGCCATTTTATGAAAAAGCTCTTCCACCTGCGTCTCATTAGGGCCATAAAGGCGTCCCCCAATACACTGCAAAACCTGCGCCCACAAAAACTTTTTTTGTTCTTGATTTTTGAAAGGAATATCTTTTACCAACGCCCATCCTTCTTCATGCAGTTCAACGCAGCGAGCCACATCAACAGCCAGTTGAGCCTCTTTCGATTGTCGGCTTTGCTGAAGGGTTTGCAGAGTAGCTTCACCCACTCCTCTTTGCGGATATTCTAAGCGCAAGCGCGCCCGACCAAAGCGTTGATTTTTGTTACTAGGGTCTTCTATAAATGGATGTCCTTCTAGTACCTTCAGTAATTCTGCTTTCGAAAAAAGCAAAAGAGGGCGCAAAATACGCACAAAAGGCTGCTCTACACAAGCCGACATGCCCGCCATCCCCCTATCTCCGCTCTTTTTTTCAGCGCGCATGGCCACTGTTTCGTGCTGATCTTCTTGATGATGCGCCACTAATAAGTGAAGAATACCCCTTTTCTTGCATGCCTCTTCTAACAAGGCATAGCGGGCTTGACGCGCCTGCTGCTGAATAGCCGTCGTAACAGGCCCATGCTGCCACGGCAAAATATGGCATTCGACTTGCCACTCACGGCACCATTCTTGAACTTGGATGGCTTCTGCTTTTGATTCTGGCCGCAGCTGGTGATCTACATGAAAGGCAATCACTTTTCCCTGGCGTGCCTTAGCCCATGCTAAAGTTAGTTTTAAAAGGGCTAAACTATCGCTTCCTCCTGACAGCGCCACTGCTAAGGTTGGATGGTCTTCAAAAGGGGCAAATTGATTGAAAGAATGGGTAAACTTTTCCGCGAGTGCTGCTGTAACCACACAGGTATCCTATTCGCATTTAAGATCGGCTTTAAGGGTTTCCCCCATGGTCTTGAATTCGCTCTGAAGATTTTCTGTCGCCAACAGCTTATGGACGACACTGCACGCTTCCTCTGGCTGCTTTAGCTTTTTCAGCAACGTAGCCATTTTTAAAAGGGCTTGCTGGGCCTCACCACTGCTGGGATGTTTTTTATAAATAACCATGGCGAAGGCAGCAGCCTCTGTATCTTTTCCTTGGGCTTCGGTTAGTACGACCAAATCAAGGCACGCTTTTGTAAAGACAGGGCTATCGGGGAATTTTTCGTAAATGGTGCGCAAGTGGGCTTCAGCTTCAGCTGTTCGATGGGCTTTCATCAATCGTTGGGCCTCTTCATATAATCCTTCAGCTGAGAGGGGCTCTCCTGACGCTGCAGGGGCAGGTGCTGCTCCTTCGGCTGGAGCATTTCCCGCAAGGCGAGCCTCTAAGTGAGCAATCCGCTCTTCCAGAAATTTCTTATCTATCTGGGCATCTTTTTGCATGTGTTGGAGTCTGTGTTCTTGCTCTTCCAATTGTCCCGTTAATTTACTCACCTGAGCTTGCAGCGCCATCACTTTATCAAACAATAAGGAGGCCGCATCTTTGGGCATATCTTTAATGGCTTCTGCGGGGGATTCCTCGCTGCCTAGATATTTATAAACAAACGCTTGTAAGGCCCGTAGGTCGCGACCCAAGCGGCGTAAGGTATCATCTCCATGTTCCACTGCGGCTTCTGAATCCCCTGTGCGTTGTTCAACGGGGGCAGCCTTGACACTCCATGAACTGCTTAATAAAGAGAGTCCGGCGCACAGACAGAAAACTTTGTAATATGGTTGAGTCATTTTCCTTTTCCTTATTTATTGTTTACCTGAAAAGGATTCCTTTGGGAAGAGGCAGGTCGCGCGCCTGAAAAAAAATCTATAGCTGAATTCATTTAATGTGAGTATAAAAATCCCACCCCCGTGATTCTCTCGGGCGTAATTGAGCTCTATGTTTTAGGCTCATTTTATAGGCTATTAACTATAGCGGAGTAATTATTTCGATTTCTTTTTAGCCACTTTCTTAGGCGTTGCCTTGGCTTTCGGCGCAGGCTTGCCAGGCTTTTTAGCCTTTGGCTTGGCTACCGCTTTAGCCGTTGCTTTTGCCTTTGTTTTCACAGCCTTGACTACTGATTTCGCCACTTTAGTCTTTTTGGAAACTTTCTTGGCAGCAGTAGCTTTAGCCCCCCCATGATGGGGAGAGTGTTCCGTCGTACCCTCTAAGCGGAGCCTTTTTACTAAATGGGAGATTTTCGCATGCTCCCAATCGGCCTTAATGAAGGGAAGCTTTTCCCGCAAGCCATGGGCCATGTTATAAAAACTACGGTTGACGACATGCAGCTTTGACGCTTTAAGGAAGAGGATAATCCCCCAGGTCAACAAAACCCAAAATATCCATTGGGGCCCATCGCCTATGATATGGATAATCAAAACCACTAAAACAACTAAGGCAAACAGGGAAAATTCCCCGTAAAAATTCTTTAATTTTCCGACGTAACGTTCCACATCGGATTTTGTCTCTAAACGTATCATGTTGCTCTCCCTGTTACTAAAAGTATACAAAAGAACGAAAATTTCTCCAAGGAGGAAAAACGCAGCTTTTTCAATGGAATTTCCCTAATATGCATTTTTTACCTTCCTCCTATGTGCTGATTGATATGGAGAGACATTTTTACCTGGGCTATAGAAAGCCCGTGAGTTTAAGGGGTAAAGACGAAGAAAAAAAATAATTTTTTTTGGAGTCATCATGAGATTTAACACATTCACAGCCATCTGTGGAGTTCTTTTTATCAATTCAATTTTAGCCTCTACCCCTTTTGAAGGGCCCCACGTTAATCTATCCGTCGGCTACACCAAATTCAGCGCCACCGCAAAGACGGGGTATGTGGATGCCTTTAGCGACGATGCTAACACTTCTACTTTTGCAAAAAACAGTGGCAACATAAAGGCTGGCTTTGGTTATGGCTTCAATTTTAAAGACTTTTATCATAGTGATATAGAGGTTTATGGTTTTTATAACCCTCTGAAAGCAACATCACTTCTCGAGGCTACTGTTAAAAAGGGAACTCTTAAAAGAACTTGTGCTGTAGGGGCAAAAGGTACAATTGGTTACTTTCTTCAATCCACCATCCTCCTTTATGGAGGGCTGGCCCTCGAAGGCAGCACTTTTAAGTTAGCTTTGGAAAAGGATGGTTTTTTCAATCAAATTCAAAAGTCCCGCTTTTTGTATGGATGGGGCCCCGTCGCAGGGGTCAAAATAGCCCTGTCAGAGACTAAAAGTTTATTTTTAGAGGGGTCTTCTATTTTTTATAAAAATATGAAAATCAGCGGGTTTCATACAGGTGATGACCGCAGCATGTGCACGAAAATCAGCCCTGATACCTTATCTCTTAATCTGGGATTGTCCATCAAAATATAAGTGAGAATAGAATGAAGTTAGCAATCCTCTCTAAAGTTTCCATCCTAGCCCTTCTATTAGGGGGAACACATTATTCTAAAGCTACCTTTTTTAATCAGAAAGAACTAGATGCCTTATCACATAGAATAAATCTTCCTTCTGTAATAAGCAAAATTAAGGAGCTCAACACAGCGTATGAAGGTTTAGAAAAAGAAAAGGCAGAACATCGGGCTGCCCGTCTCACTTTAGAGACTATGCGTACTACTCACGTTGCAACGCAAAGTCTTTTAGCTAATACCCAGGGGTTTCTAACCACTGAAAGGACGGAACATGACGCCCTTAAAGCTCTCCATTCTGCATTGAAAGGAGCTCATGATACAGCCCAAGCCTCTCTGATCGCTGAACAGGCAACTCATAAAGACACAAAAACTGCTTTAACTGATGAGCAAGCAGCACACAATCTATTAAAAGCCATCCATGGTCATTTACAGGCTCAGCACACTACCCTCACTGATGAATTAAACCGAGCGAAGAAGGAGGTAAATGATTTAAAGCTTCAAACAACAGCGCTGGAAGGGGAGAGGGCTATCTTTGAACAACAGGTAAAAGCCTTAACTAATGAGAAAACAGACCTTACCACACAAGTAGGAACTTTGACGCAAGAGGTAAAAGATAAGGGAAATGAACTCGCCACGCTCACCAAGCAAGTCGCAGGAAAAGAAGCCGAAATTACACAGGTTCGCACTATATTAAGTGAAAAAGAACAAGCGCTTACAAAATCTGAAAGCGACATAAACCAACTTAAAACTGAGATTGCCACCTTAAAAAATTCTACGGTTGATAAAAAAGAGCTTGATCAAGTACAAGCGAAATTAGATGAGGCCACTGAAAATAACAGAAAATTGGCTGATGAAGTGGAGGCGCTCAAGCAAACCCTCGATATAAAAGACCAAGAAGTGGCTACTACGAAGGAAAGCTTAGAAAAGCTTCAGGCAGAGCATGCAGAATTACAAACTAAAGCCACTGATTTGGAAAAAAGCTTACAAGAAAGTGAGCGAAAATTAACTGAAGCTACGACGAATCTTCAGCAAAAAGAAACAGCGATTAGTGATTTGAATACACAAATAAAGGATTTAACCGCTCAATTAGACATGCAAAAAACCGAGCTCACTGCATTAACGGCCACGAACAATAAGAAAGAAGATGAATTAAATAACCTGAGAACTGCGAATTCTGAGTTGCAGACAGTGCAGGGTAAAACTGAGAAAACTCTCAAAGTAAAAGGAGATGAAATTGCTAAATTGAATGAAAGAATTGAGCAATTAAATAGAGACATTACCACCCTTAAACAACCTAAACCCGCGAAAGCTACAGCAGGCCTACAAGCTAATGGGGCTCAACAAACTTTAGCTATAAAAAAGTTAGAGGAGGAGAAAAAATCCCTTACTTCAAAAGTAACTACATTGGAAGAAGAGCTAAAGAAGGGGAAGGCTGCTAACAGTGCCAAACTAGAACAGATAAAGTCATTAGAAACAAAGATTAATTCTGTAAATATCTTACTCCAAACAACGCTGGAGTCTTTGTCAACAGCGCAAGCAAGGCTTGTCGCCCTCGACCAGGAAATTGCTACTACTAATGATGCTCTCATGAAGGCCCGTCAGGAGAATGAAGTTCTACAAAAATCAATGGAAGTTTTTACACAAACCTCAGCAGAAAAAGAAACTCATTTAACAAAACAAATAAAAGACCTTGAGGTCACCATGGGGCAATCAGATGCCTCCCTCCAAGCCCTGCAGGGTCAAATTAAGGATTTGGATGCAGAAAAGAGGGCACTCCTTGAAACAAAAAATCTTTTAGGCCAAGAAAAAGAACACTTATCTGACACCATCAAGGAGCTTGAAGCCAAATTAAAAATTTCCACCCAAGCCGCCCATCAAAAAGATGATGAAATGGACGTGTTGGTGCAAAAAAATGATGAATTAATCAAGGAGTTAGAACTTCTAAAAAAGGACTATGATAATCTTGCAAAGAGTTATGACGATCTCAATGAAGACTTTAACGCATTAAGTGAGAAAGTTGCTATAAAAGCAATTAATGAAAAACCAACTAATGATGATCGTACTGGCGATTTAGTCAAATTAGCAACACAATACCTGCCTATGACTCCTGATGGTAAAATTGATCTTACCCAAAATCAAGGTAATATTATATTTGATTTATTATCGCAATTAGAGGAAGCCAATAGAAAAGTCTACAAATTATCTGAAGAAAATGAGCTGTTAAAAGCTAAGGTTCCTGATTCGGCGCTAGGGTGGATACAAGATACTTTCAAACCATTGACTAAAGCTCCCTCGACTACCTCAGTTAACTCGGTATTACATCATCCTTCTTTAGTAACTACTCCAAATCGCTCTATAGCAAGAAGGTCTCCTGAGGCATTCAACACTTCTCAATCAGCAAAGCATGCCTCTTCTACCCTCTCAGAAAAGAGTAATTCTGAGGAAGAATCAGATCATAATTCTGGACAGTCTTTTGATAAGGTTTCAGAAGAAACGGGCTCTGGCTTCTTAATTAATAATAAGAAGTAAAATTTTAAAACAAATTTTTTAAAGAAAAGGTAAAAAAATGAGAAAAATAATTTTATGTAGTATGATTATATGGAGCACACAACAATCCTTTAGTAGCTTTACTGCAGAAAGCAATAGTGAAGATACCCGTTCCCAACGTTCTACTTCTCTACATTCACAGCGTCCTCGTGCAGACAGTAAACTACTACAAGTAGAAAATGAAATATATCATACTTTTCTCAAGGAACTTTGTTCTCTATTTTCATGCCCCCCCTTTCGTAAAAACTTGTACACTTCCCCTACTTCTCCAAAAACAAAAAAATGGGAAGGAATATGGCATTCACTTCGAGTAGACGAAAAAAATATTGGCTTGGTTTGGTGAGCATATATGGAGAAGAGGCTAAACCAACGCGCAATCTCGATGAGTTTATGAAAATCATAGGGCGTACCCAGGAAGACGGCACCTCTGAAACGCAGAGCCGCCGGTCTACGGTCACGAGCGTAACGCTGACATCCACTCATACCCAAAAACTCAGTGAAAAGCTGCAACACTACCGATCTCTCGAGGATAAATTCTTCGCAACGCTTTATAATACCATGCAGAAGCCACTGCCTGATGATTGGAAAACAGTGACTGTTGATGCCCGCCGCGTGCAAGTACTGGAAACAGTTAAAAGCTTCCTGCAAGAAAAAGGCTTTGTGGTCGATGTTCCTGTAACCTCCTTTGTGCCAGTGACCGAAAATACAGCGCTGATGACTCCTTTTTCCGAGCTAACAGACGAAATAAGAATTTCTACCCCGGCCGATATCAGAACCTCCACCCCTATTGCAAAAGCTCAAGGTGCGGATGCCCCCTTCGAAACCGTCAACTTGAATGTTGATGTTCTTCCATCGACCGTCACTCAAGAAACAGAATTTAACATCAACGAGGATAAAAAGCCCCTTGTTGATGAAGCTCCCTCACACACAGGCTGCTGCACTATTTTATAAGTTTTCAACTATAGCTGGAAACTTATAAAATTATTACGTCGCAATCCGTCGCTGATGTACGTCAGTACATGACACAAATGTAGTCGAAAGCTCGTCATTGCGAGGAAACCCGTAGAGTGGACGCGGCAATCCAGCTGTCACGCCTGTGTCATGACCCCCTGCAAAGCAGGGGATGAGGTGACCCCACACTCAACTTGCTATAGGACTTTTTCACCCTGCTCCGCATAGTTCGCAGCACAGCGACGCAAGCTGGATTGGCACAAAAATCCTATAGATTTTTTCACCATGACGGTATTTCGCGTACACTCGTGTCATGTAGTATAAGTCAACCCACATCAGCGAGAAATTTCGCAAACGAAGCCATTTTACTTCAGTAAAAGGAGCGCGGACCGGACATGTTTGAGTACATCAAGCGACAAGCAACGATGTACGGATGTAAAAGAGCGAGCGAAATGTGATCACTTTATATAGTTGAATTCATTTAATTTGAGTATAAGAACTCCCCTCCCGTGCCTTCTTTCCGGCTCGACCCGAGCCCCCACTAAAAGTCCACTCGTGTCCGGTTAAAACCTAACATAGCGAAGAAGACCAATTAAAAAGGGAAAATTGAGAGGGAGGAGGATTGTTTTTTTGAGGAGGGAATAATCAGAATTCCCCGGTATCGCCTGGAATTCTTCTCAATCAATTAACTGAAGTATTTTTGTCAAAAGTGTACTATGATAACTCATGTCCTAGTTTCCTTTTTTTATGTTTATCTAAGGACATTATACTCTATAATGCCCAGGAAATCAGGACTTTTTACTTCTTCTCTCTTCCTTTAACCGGACACGAGTGCTAAAAGTCCGCGATACAGCCACTAGTGTCCGGTTAAAAGTTAACATAGTGAAGAAGACCAGTTAAAAAGGGAAAACTGAGCGGGAGGGGGATTGTTTTTTGGAGGAGGACATACCCAGAATCTCCAGATATCGCCTGGAATTCTTCTCAATCAATTAACTGAAGGATTTTTGTCAAAAGTGTACTATGATAACTCATGTCCTGGTTTCCTTTTTTTATGTTTACCTAAGGACATTATACTCTATAATGCCCAGGAAATCAGGACTTTTTACTTCTTCTCTCTTCCTTTAACCGGACACGAGTGCTAAAACTGTGGATATAGACCTCCGTGTCCAGAACAGGGGAATCTCTAGGGAGTATTTGAATTCTATGTTTTGTACTTACTTTATATTGATTTAGCTATATATTTTAGCCTGCTTTTATTTGTAGGCTATTAACTATAAGTTTCCAGCTATAAATCAACTAAAAGAAAATTTTGCATTATTAATACTGCCCTACATTAGGCTTTTATAAGGGATTAAGTAAGATGAAAAATTAAAGAACGTTTCTGAAACAGTATAAAATCAAGAAAACAAATAGACAGTGGATGGGTCGTTATCTCGGAAGGGTATCCAAGGAGAAAAATGCTAAACGCATTTTCTCACGACTTTCCTTAGAAAGGAGGTGATCCAGCCGCACGTTCTCGTACGGCTACCTTGTTACGACTTATCCCTAATCGCTGGTCTTACCGTGGTTAGTTACATCCTTTTGACAGGTTAGCGCGCTAACTTAAGGTAAACCCAACTTTCATGGATTGACGGGCAGTGTGTACAAGGCCCGGGAACGTATTCACCGCGACATGCTGATTCGCGATTACTAGCGATTCCGACTTCATGCTCTCGAGTTGCAGAGAGCAATCTGAACTGAGACGGCTTTTTGGGGTTTGCTTCAGCTCGCGCTGTTGCATCCCATTGTCACCGCCATTGTAGCA
>JBMDXI010000055.1:0-3111 GCA_048595075.1 Alphaproteobacteria bacterium | reverse complement strand
ACTTGCAAAAGAAGAGTAGATTTCCCGATACCGGGATCCCCCCCCACTAAAATCACTGAGCCTGGAACTAACCCTCCACCGCATACACGATCAAATTCATTAATTTTACTGATAAAACGATGATGGACAGAAGGTTGCCCTTGAAGAGAATAAAGCTCTAAGCTTTTGGCATTTTTAGAAGGCGACATTCCTTTGGGAATAGAAATGACAGTTTCTTCCAGGAGCGAATTCCACCCGCCACAGTCCGGACATTTGCCGCTCCATTTGGGTTGGTGTGTCCCACATTCTTGGCAGATGAAGGTGACAGATGTTTTGGTCAAGACTTAGATCTCGAGGAAGACTTTTGAGGGAGTTGCTGCGGAGGATGCTTGTGGCCATTCACAAATTCTTGAACAATTTTGTTGGAGCAAGTCATTAGATGATCAGCTTTTCCTGTCCATATAAGTTTGCCATCTTTGAGCATGGTAATCTTGTCAGCAACAAAAATTGCGGATTCAATGTCGTGGGTAATGGTAATAGCAGTGGCGCCTAATTCTTTAACGAACTTCTTCAATAAATCATCAATGACTCCACACATAATGGGGTCCAATCCTGTGGTTGGTTCGTCGAAAAATAGAATCTCTGGGTCTGCTGCAATGGCACGGGCCAGGCTCGCTCTTTTTTGCATACCCCCTGATAACTCAGCAGGTGATAGATCCAGCACTTCTTCGCCCAGGCCTACGGATTGCAGTTTCTGGCGGGCGATTGTGCGGGCGCGCGCAGCGGGGAACTTGTAATTGTAGAGGAGTTGAAAAGCGACATTTTTCCAAACGGGTAAGCTGTCAAAAAGGGCTCCTCCTTGGAAAAGCATCCCGAATTTTTTTAATACTTTCGTACGGTTATTTTCACTCAGATGCGTAATATTTTGCCCATCCACTTTGATAACTCCCATATCTGGTTGGATAAGACCTAGGATACATTTTAGTAAAACGGATTTTCCGCTGCCTGATCCGCCTAATACCACCAGGGATTCCCCGGGCATTATTTTAAAACTTACCCCTTGGAGAACTTTTTTATCTCCAAAGCTTTTATGTAAGTTAATGACTTCTATTTTAGGGATCATGATTATTTATCAAATAAAATAGCTGTTAAAATATAGTTGGCGATCAAGATTGTAATAGAGGCGGATACCACAGCATTGGTGGTGGCAAACCCTACCCCTTGGGCACCCCCTCTGGATTTATAGCCTTGATAGCATCCAAAAAGGGCAATAATAAAGCCAAATACAGCGGCCTTGATAAGGCCAGAGTTAACGTCTTGAGCTTCTAAGTATTTAAAGGTTTGCTCTAAATAAATAGCCCCATTAAATTTTAACTTATGCACGCTGATTAAATAGCCCCCGAGGACGCCAATAACGTCGGCGCATAGTACAAGAAAAGGGAGGCTAATGACGCTTGCCACAACCTTAGGGGCAATAAGGTATTTAAAAGGGTTGGTTGATAAGGTGACCAGGGCGTCAATTTGTTCGGTCACGCGCATTGTGCCAATTTCAGCTGCCATGGCAGCGCCCACCCGACCGGCCACCATAAGGCCCCCTAATACAGGCCCTAATTCACGGGTAATAGATAAAATGACAACTGTGGCGATAGAGTTTTCAGCAGAAAATCGAGCAAATCCCGTATAGCTTTGCAATGCAAGAACCATTCCAGTGAAAATAGCTGTGAGCCCCACAACAGGCAGAGATAAAAAGCCAATTTTATAAAGTTCTTTGAAAAACTGCCTGAAATAAAAAGGAGGGTAAACAGCATGATATAAAACCTTTGCTGTAAACAAAGCGATATCCCCTAGATATCTCATAAAGCCTAAGGTCGTATCGCCAACACGGATAAGTGCCACACGGATCATGTTTTATGTATAACTGAAACAGAGGGGGGGACACAAGATGAAATCAGAAATCTCGCTCTTTCAACATAAAAATTAATATTTCTCTAAAAAAATATTTGACTTTTATTTTGTTTTTTGATAAACGGGGATACTTTTTTTAAGAGTTGGTCAATCAGGATAGAAAAATGAATAACAGTTTATATACATTTATAGTTGTGTGCATGGTAGTTGCTGCCCCTTTGGGATTTGCTTCTGTACAGCCAGATGAGGGAGATGATTTACCTGTTAGATCGATCCCCCTGGTCAAGGAGTCAACAGTACCTACTCCACAACAATATATTGAGGTCGGCAAATATAAATATACTTTTGCAGAAATAGATGAGAGAAGAAAAGCATTAGCCCAGAAGGCGAAAAAGAACCTTCCCTTAAAAACTCCTCTCTCAAAGCCTAAAAAAACGGATGAAGTTATAGAGGAAACACAACCATCTTCGAAACGGCCACCCTCCAAACAGAAGGCAAAAGATCAGGAAGAACATCACCCCAAACGTCTTAAAGAAGTCACAGACAATATAAATGAAGAAATAGATGAGAATGGGTTTAGTGAAGATGTGAGGCATATTATCGAGCGCGTAGAAAAAAGAGCTAAAGAAAATATAGTGACAAGTCAAACAGAGTTTGAAGAACTGATGGCTAATATTCCCCTCTTACCCATAGAAGATGGGGTCATAAATGATGTTCTGTCAGAATACCAGAGCATATTGCCTTTTGAAGAAGAAAAGACTCCTGACAAGGAAAAAATTGTCCCCGATCATGCGCAGCAGAAGATTGCTGTAACTGGGTTAGATATTTTGGAAGATGCTGTACTCAGCTATCTAGCAGAAGAACAATCTTCTATCCTAGTGCAAAACACCTCTAGTCCTGCTCAAGTAAAACGTAATTGTAAACGAGGGAAGAAAACTTCCTCAAAGAAAACCGTTGGGCAGGAGAGGGAAGATGAGACGCCCTCTCCTCAAGAAAAACCTGTAGAAACATTGGCAGAAAATGAATCTGAAGCTATCTCTGATGAAGAAATACCTGTAGAAACATTGGCAGAAAATGAATCTGAAGCTATCTCTGATGAAGAAATACCTCAAAATAAGAACCCACGAAAAAAAAGAAATCCCAATCTAACGATAGAGGAAAGAAAGAAAAAAATAGAAGAGTATGAAAAGCTACCACAAACTCCGAAAGCCCTGGAAAGAATAAAGA
>JBMDXI010000054.1:0-2748 GCA_048595075.1 Alphaproteobacteria bacterium | reverse complement strand
CTTCATACATAATGACACAAAAGGAAAATATTTTTTCTCTTCTGAAAGATTCCCTTATTTTTACCCTTAAAAATTCAAAACAACTGTTTACGTTGGCAATGATCCCCTTGTTGATGGGTGTGTGTGTCCTACTCTTGCCTTTTTTGGCTTACGGACTGACGCTGACGGATTTGAACATAGAAGAAATTATGCGCATGAACGTAAGTTATTCATACGAGGGAAAATGGGGATTAGAGGGACTTATTCTCTTATCTAATGTTATCTACACTCTTTTGACAGCAGGGTGGCTACCCCAATGGATTCGCCACAGTGTTCATCAACCAGCGCACGTAGGGTGGGGACAATGGCACAAAATAAATGTTAGATTTTTTTCCTACAATATAGCTATTTGGTTTATAGGGGTATGCTTTATGCTTTCCTTATATGTTTTACATAAAGTATCGGGTTTTTTCTCAGGCATTGCTATTGTCGGTTTAGGGGGATTGGTAATGATTGTAAGCTTTACCTTTTTTGTAACTTCTCTATCCCTATCGTTTATCTTGCCTGCGGTGGCCTTAAATGAAAAAACAGGATTCAGAAAATCGTGGAATCAAACCAAAGGATTTTGTGTAAAAATTTTGCTGATAGGGATAGTTGGGAATGGTTTAGGATTTCTCTTGGTGACCTCCCTCGAAACGGGAACAGATCGTTTACAGTACTATACAGGCTTTTCTCCGTCTTTATTAAATGCCCTTAAATTGTTGCCTATGAGCTTTATTTTTATGTATGTAATAGGCTTTACACAAACAGGTATCGCCCGGTTATATAGACAATAGCACATAAAATGAGCATAAAAACACCCACCCCGTGCTTCTCTCTTCCTTTAACCGGACACTAGTGTGTCAAGCACGGGGGAAACACAAAAGGGGGTCCGGGGGAGGCATTTTTATACTCAAATTATATGAATTCAGCTATACATTTTTCTAAACAACAACAATAAAAAGCGAAGGGCCTTTCCCTGATTAGATTGTAATTGAGAATCTTCTATCATTATCTGTTTTGTGACTATCTGCGCTAATTCCACCAAATTATGTTGTTGCACAATATCAGCTATTTTAAATTGAGGAAGCCCACTTTGTTTTGTTCCTAATAAATCGCCACTTCCGCGTAATTGTAAATCTGCTTCTGCGATGCGAAATCCATCTTCTGTCGCACGCATGATGGCTAACCGTTTATGACCTGTTTCCCCAATGGCATCCCCATACAGCAATAGACAAAAGGAACTTTTATCTCCCCGTCCGACGCGTCCGCGTAATTGATGAAGCTGGGATAACCCAAAGCGTTCCGCATTTTCAATAATCATAATGGTTGCCTCTTCTACATGGACACCCACTTCTATGACAGTAGTAGTTACAAGAATCTGGAGAGAGCCTGTTTTAAACTGATTTAAAATTTCTTCCCGTTCTTTGGCATCTTGCTTTCCATGAATGAAACCTACTTTTTCAGGAAAACGTTCCTTCAGGAGGTCAAAGCGTCGTTGAGCAGCCCCTAAATCTATTATCTCTGACTCTTCAATTAAAGGGCACACCCAAAAAACTTTTTCGGTTGTTGAAAGAATGCGTTGTAAAGCGTCGTAGACATCATCCGTTTTCTTTAAGGGCATGACGCTTGTATGAATGGGTTTGCGGGTAGCTGGTTTTTCGGCCAACACTGATAAAGATAAATCACCATATTGAGCCCATGCTAGCGACCGGGGAATGGGGGTTGCAGTCATAATCAGGGTGTGCGGGTAAGTGCCCTTGCGCGTTAAACTTAAGCGTTGCTCAACCCCAAATCGGTGCTGTTCATCAATAATAACCATTCCCAAATTTTTAAATACAACTCCTTCTTCCAAAAGGGCATGGGTTCCTATGGCAATGTGAATGAGTCCTTCCTTTAACTGCACTAATTTTTCTTTTCTATTTTTACTTAGACTGTCAGCAGTAAATAGTTCTACTACAATAGGTAGTCCCTTAAGAAAATTTTGAAAGGTTTGAAAATGTTGATTGGCTAAAATTTCTGTTGGAACAAGAAAGGCGCCTTGATAATTATTTTCAATGGCTCTTAATAAAGTCAGCAGGGCTACCACTGTTTTACCGCTTCCCACATCCCCTTGAAGTAATCGTTGCATTTGGTGGCCTGATTCCAGATCAGTATAAATTTCTTTTAAAACAAGCTGTTGATGAGGTGTTAGACAAAAAGGTAAGTTTTTTAAAACGCTGTTTTCTAAAGAAGAGATAGCTTTTAAAACAGGAGCAGGATTTTTCTTGTTGCGGTTTTGGACAAGGGCCAAAGAGAGCTGATGAGCCAGTAATTCATCAAAACTCAGACGCTCACGGGCCTTCGAAGATAATAATAAATCCGATTCATTTTGAGGATGATGGGCCTGCCATAAGGCTTCTTTGAAGGAAGGCCATTGATAGCGTTGTTTGAGGTCCTGAGAAATCCATTCTTCTGTTTCTTCTAAATGGGCCAACACATGCCCTATCAATTTATGGAAGAACTTTCCTGAGAGACCTGCTGTTAAAGGATAAACGGGCACAGGGCCTTGCCATTGAGATATTTCTTGGGGACTTCCTATGTGCGTTGGATGAACAATTTGATGGCCGAACTCAGTCCGTTCTAATGTTCCACAGATAAGCCGTTTTTCTTGAATAGGAAGCTGCTTATAAATAGTGTCGGGATAGGCTTTAAAAAATATGAGGTTAATAAGTATATTTCCATCAGTGC
>JBMDXI010000053.1:0-11594 GCA_048595075.1 Alphaproteobacteria bacterium | reverse complement strand
CTTTTTTTCTTTTTTCCTGACTTCCATTACTATACTACTTTTATATGGGATTGACTATAAACCAAAGCTTTTAATCATTTTATGCTTAGGTTTTGCTAGCGTGCTTCCTTTACTTTTGACCCTATCCACCATGGCTTTTTGGTTTGCAAGTGTCGGGGTTGATAAAACAACCATCGGTCTTTTTGCCCTCGTCGGTATTCCCTATACCTGGAAGTTCCTATGGGCCCCTTTGCTAGATAATGTCTCTATTCCTTTTCTTACCAAACGCATGGGTCAACGGCGCAGTTGGATGTTGCTCATCCAAATCTTATTAGCCATTGCTATTTTTACTATGGGGTATAGCAATCCTCAAGAAAACTTGACTTTCACCGCCTTAGCGGCTCTCCTCGTAACTACTTTATCTGCCACACAAGATATTTTGATCGATGCTTACCGTATTGAATCTCTGCAGCCCGAAGAATATGCAGCGGGGGGCGGCATGGAAGTGTTTGGTTATCGTTTAGGAATGGTCATCGCCGGGGGTTTTGCCTTGGCTCTTTCCGATATTTACAGTTGGCAAAATGTATATGCCATTATGGCTGCATGCATGGGGGTGGGAGTTATAACAACTTTGATATGTAAAGAGCCTACTTCTACCCGTAAGCTTGTTGATAAAAGCCTCTCTCTGGAAAAACGATTTAAGCATGCCATCATTGATCCCTTCCTGGATTTTATGCAAAAAAGAAAGTGGCCGCTGATATTACTTTTTATCCTATTCTACCGCTTTGGAGATAACTTGATCGGGCAAATGTCGACTGTTTTTTATAAAGAGCTCGGTTTTTCTGGAACAGAAATTGGGATGGTCACTAAAACCTTTGGAATCTGGATGACCATTGTCGGAGGACTCTTAGGGGGCGCCATCGCCTTTAGAATCGGGACGATGAACACTTTATTAGTGGGCGGTATTGTCCATCTCCTCTCCAATGGGTTCTTTATTGTGTTAGCCCTCCACGGACATTCTCTTCCCTATTTATATGCTGCCATCATTACAGAAAATCTGTCAGGGGGAATTATGACGGCCGCTTTTGTGGCTTATTTATCCCAGCTCTGCAATAAAGAATTTACGGCCACACAATATGCTTGGTTTTCCAGCATCATGGCGATTAGTCGGGTTTTTGTTCAAGCTTCATCAGGCTTTCTTGCAGATCGTATGAGTTGGATTCCTTTCTTCTTAGTCGCAAGCGCTGCAGCCGTTCCCGCTTTACTGATTTTGTTGTATTTAAAGAAGAGAGAACCGATGGGCCCCGAAAGTGTTTAACCCTGATAAAAATAAGAAAAAAATAATCCTTTCATGAGATATTTCGCCTCATTTTTTTATAGCTATAATAGAGCCCATATAAAAGTGGTATATATAGCTGGAAACTTATAATTTGAGCATGAAAACCCCTACCTAGTGTTTCCCCCGTGCTCGACACACTAGTGTCCGGTTAAAGGAAGAGAGAAGAGGTAAAAAGTCCTGATTTCCTGGGCATTATAGAGTATAATGTCCTTAGATAAACATAAAAAAAGGAAACCAGGACATGAGTTATCATAGTACCCTTTTTAATAAAAATACTTCAGTTAATTAATCGTGAAGAATTTCAGGCAATACCGGGGAATTCTGATTATTCCCTCCTCAAAAAAAACAATCCTCCTCCCTCTCAATTTTCTCTTTTTAATTGCTCCTCTCCACTATATTAGGTTTTAACCGGACACGAGTGTGCTTGACACGGGGGTCTATAAGTCTATGTTTACAGCCATGTTGCAGATTATTTAGTGAACTCTCAGGTCGAAGGCAGAGAGAACCACGGGATGGGCGTCCCTTATAATTCAACTTACAACGTTGTTACCCGATGCTGATGTGCGCCAGCACATGTTCGCGCCTAGTGTACAATTAAAGTGTCATAGCTTAATGTTTCTCTAAAGCTTTTTTATAAAGCTTTGTTACTGCACAATAATAAAAGGCGTTCATAAACCATGATATAATATTCCAGCATGGTTTCCAGATTTTTAAAAATAGGAGAGGCTGAGAACCGTAATAAATGAAAGAGTTGAAGATAATATACTCCATACTTCTAATTAATTGAGTGAACATGCCTAATGCATATAAAGAAAAGGCAAAGGTGGCAGTTAATTTCCATACTTCTCGGAATGACATTCCTTGGGATAAACTGACAGCTATAAATTTAAAAGAGTAGCGTGCTTTCACTATGATCATAACAATTGATATAAGATATATATAAACAGGATAAGCCCACAGTGGATTGAGATGGGGAATAATGAAGGTAGTGCTAATAATACCACTAATAAGATTACTAATAATAGTCCATAATTCACTTAATAAAGCAAACGCAAAGAACAGTCCGAAAAATTTCCAATTTCTTTTATCAAATTTTAAATACTGCAGCGAAGCTTGAGGATTATAAGAAAATTGAATCCATTGAGGTACCCAGAACGCATAGACTAAACATTTAAATAGAAAATCTAAAGTAGTTCTTATCAGTAAATGAACTTCTTTCTGAGGCGTGGTTTTATAAATCAAAAGAAAAAGATCGTACTTAAATGAATTAAATAAAAATAATATCACAAAAGGAATGAAAGTTATTTTTATCAGTTCTTTAAGGTTAAAAGCCGTAAATTTAAAGGCATCTGCAATGAGATGGGCTGTAGATTGAAATTTATTTTGTATCATAAACGCCTCCCTCCATCATTAATATCACACCCTTTTTTTAAGTGCAAATTTGATTTAAGGAGGTTGCCTTAGGATTTGTTGAGGAATTACAATCTGATGTGACGACTTTTTGACAAAAATCTTTTTAAATGATCTAATAAAATAAAAAATATTAAAAGGAGATATTTTATGAATAAAAAAACAGTACTTTCATTTTTCTTTTTGATTTTAACCCTGCTGATGAGTTCTTCTTCATGGGCAGCTGCACGTGAAAAATCCGTAGAAGAGTGGGCAGAGGAATTCATAAATCCTCACATGGATGAAAGAGGAGCTGATGGGATTAGAGCAGCCATAAGAGGCATTGACCCAGCTCAAAGAGCTGACATACTAGACAACATAAGACCATTTGTGAGGCCTGAAATGCATGAAGGGATTATTATTTCTATTATACGTATTATGCAAAGGGTCCCTCAAGCGCAACGACAAGCATTTGTCCAAAATGTACAAGAAATATTACGTCAAGATGAGGCAGAAGGAAAAATTCCACAAGTAGTACTGACATTTGAGAGAGTATGGAGCCGTGATTTTAGAGACCCTGCAGAGGTTGAAAGAGAACATAGAGTGGGTGAACGTCTGCGTCAACATAACCGCCAGGGAAATGAACGTCTAAGAGCAGAACTACATAGAGAACGTCGTCGACCAAACTTCCGCAAACGTGAGCGAAATTGGCCACATGAAGAATTAGGAAAAAATCCTAAAGCAAGAAAACACCGTGACCCAGAAGATGAAGCGTAATAAAGTAGTACTGTACATTTATAGTGATGCGCATATAAAAGTAGTATATAGCTGACTCTTATAAAAGTATTACATCAGAAATCGTCGTTGATGTAGATTTACTACATTTCGCTCCTCTTTCCTTGCACTCCTTTTACACCTGTCTAGCTATAGATACCGACTCCGTTATTGCTATAAAGCGTCCTACCCCAGCTTTTCCTTTAGGAGGTCGTTGACTTTTTGAGGGTTTGCTTTACCGCCTGATTTTTTCATAATTTGTCCGACGAAAAATCCGAACAGTTTATCTTTGCCTGATTTATATTCGGCCAGCATTTGGGGATTTTCTTTTAAAACATCATCAATGATATTTTCTAAAAGACCCGTATCTGTGATTTGCACTAATCCTTTTGCCGATACAATTTCCTGGGGAGCTTTATGGGTGTTCCACATTTCTAAAAATACTTCTTTCGCAGTACGCCCTGAAATAACGTCTTCTTGAATCAAATTCATAAGCTCTGCCAATCGGATGCTTGAAATAGGGGACTGTAAAATCGTTTTATTCTCTTTATTCAGCAAACTAAATAGCTCGCTTGCTAGCCAATTACTGACCATTTTTGCCGTATTCTTATCTTGATTCTTTTGCCAGCCCTTTGTTTCTTTAATGGCTGCTTCATAGTAATTTGCAGTATCTACATCTTCTATCAGCAATGTGGCATCGTAAAGAGGCAACCCATAGTCTGCCATGAACCGCTGCTTTTTGGCCTCAGGTAACTCAGGCATGCTTTGGCGGATCCCATTAATATAATCATCCGTTAAGCGCAGGGGCAGCAGATCGGGGTCGGGGAAATAACGATAATCTGGGGCATCTTCTTTTGATCGCAAGGAGCGCGTTTCCCCTTTGTTAGGATCATACAGTCTTGTTTCTTGAACAATCGACTCACCGGCCTCTATGAGTTTTGCCTGGCGTAAAGCCTCTACTTCGATGGCCTGGCCAATAAAGCGAATAGAGTTCACGTTTTTAACCTCTACGCGAGTGCCGAAGGGGCCGCCAGGGCGCCGAATGGAGACATTCACATCCGCGCGGAGACTACCTTCTTCCATATTTCCATCGCTGGTTCCCAGGTAACGCAGCAACAGTCGTAATGTTTTCACAAAAGCCATCGCTTGCTCAGGGGAGCTCATATCGGGTTTTGTCACAATTTCCATCAGGGCAATTCCACATCGGTTGAAATCAAGGCATGTATTTTTTGGGTGCAAATCATGGATACTTTTGCCCGCATCTTGTTCAAGGTGAATACGTTCGATACGTACATGATGGGTGGTGCCATCATCCAATGTGATATCCAAATAACCCTCGCCCACAATGGGATGATAAAATTGACTGATCTGATAGCCTTGGGGTAAGTCAGGGTAGAAATAATTCTTACGGTCAAACATGGAAACATGGTTTATTTTTCCATGGATGCCCAGGCCTGTTTTAACAGCTTGTTCTACACAGTATTTGTTCAGAACGGGAAGCATTCCTGGAAGAGCAGCATCTACCAATGACACATTAGAATTAGGTTCAGCTTCAAAATGGGTAGCGGCCCCTGAAAAAAGCTTAGAGTGAGACGCTACTTGGGCGTGCACTTCTAATCCTATAACAATTTCCCAAGTGCCAGAATCTGTATGAAAACGATAAGGGGATGACGACATCTTAAATTTCCTTAAGGGGTTCGATTTGAAAATTAGCTGCTTTTTCCAAAGCATAAGCCGCATTGAACAGGGTCGATTCGCTTAAAGCAGGCCCAATTAGCTGCATTCCCAATGGCAATTTATTTTTTGAGAGGCCCACGGGGACCGAAATTGCAGGGATACCTGCTAAATTACTGGCCACTGTAAATACATCTTGCAGGTACATAGCCACAGGGTCTTGAATGTTTTCCCCTAATTTAAAAGCTTCCCCTGATGTGGTGGGGGTCAAAATAATATCTACCTTTTTGAAAGCTTCTACGAAGTCGTTAGAAACCTTACGACGCACGCGTTGAGCGCGCATATAATAATCTTCATAGCTACCAGATGATAGAACATAAGTACCAATCAGAATGCGGCGTGTTACTTCATCCCCAAATCCTTGCGTGCGAGTATTTACGTATATTTCTTCCATTGACTTGCCCTCAGCACGTAAGCCATAGCGCACCCCATCATAGCGGGCTAGGTTAGCTGATGCTTCAGCAGGGGCGATGATATAATAGGTAGGCAAACCGTATTGGGTATGGGGTAAAGAAATGGGAACAATTTCAGCACCTAATTCTTTTAGCCACTGGGCCGTTTTTTCCCATAAACTTTTAATTTCAGGATTAAGTCCTGGCAGATCATATTCTTGGGGGATTCCAATTTTTAGGCCCTTCATCTCTCCGGTAAGGGCCTGTGTGTAATGGGGAATTTGCACATTAAGAGAGGTAGAATCCTTCGCGTCATGTCCAGCCATATGCTCTAACACCAAAGCTGTATCATAAACCGTACGACCAACAGGGCAAGGGTGGTCTAAGGAGGAGGCAAAGGCAACAGCACCAAAGCGCGAGCATAATCCATACGTGGGCTTCATTCCCACCAATCCACAGAAGGCAGCAGGTTGACGGATAGAGCCCCCCGTGTCACTGCCAATAGCCGCAAGAGCAGCCCCTGAAGCAACCGCAGCACATGAGCCCCCAGATGATCCGCCTGGGGTTAGATCGGCCTGGGGTTCAGCGGCCGATTTCCACGGGCTGATAGAAGGGCCATAGTAGCTGGTGATGGTGGAAGATCCCATCGCAAATTCATCTGTGTTCGTTTTTCCTAAACTTATAATCCCTGCTTGGAATAATTTTTCTGTTACCGTTGATTCGTAAGGAGGGATGAAATTATCCAATATTTTAGATGAGGCCGTCGTCCGCACCCCTTTTGTACAAAACAAATCTTTAATAGCGAAAGGAAGTCCCTCTAAAGGGCGGGCTTCATTCTGTGCATACCTTTTATCGGATTCCTCAGCCTTTTTTAAGGCTTGGTCGAAGGTTTCGGTAACATACATATTCAGCGGGCGTGTTTTTTCAACCTGCCCAATGTATGCTTTAATGACATCCGTAACAGACGCTTCTTTTTTCTGCAGAGCATGTTTCAGGTCTTTAAAAGAAAGTTTAATAAGGCTGTTCATAAGGGCTATTCCACAATTTTAGGAACTAAAAAGTAGTTGTATTCTTGAGATGGGGCATTAGACAGAATATCTTGAGCGGTATTGGGTTTATTCACTTTATCTTCCCGCAAAGGGGTCGTGGGGACTAAGTCCATCACAGGGCTTATCATCGGATCAGTATTGCTGATATCAACCTCTTTCAGTTGGTCAATCCAACCAAATATCTTTGAAAGCCGATCTGTAAATTCGTCCTGATGATCCACATGAAGGTTCAATCTTGCCAAACGCTCAATGCGCTTAATATCTTGCGTATGAATTGTCATGGTTGAGATGTACCATTAGTGTCTTATAATGTCTAGGGTAAACGCATTAAAAAACGACTGACAAGGAAAAATTTGAAAGAAGACGTGGAAAATACTGCTATCCATGAAAACACAATCCCTCTTGACATATTACATATTTGTAATATATTGAAGTTATGAAGTGGAATGTAGAATACACGAACGAATTTGGAGATTGGTGGGGCACTCTGCGAGAAGTTGAGAAAGAAAATATCATGGCTATTGTTACTCTTCTTGAAGAAAAAGGCCCTCAATTGTCTTTTCCATTTTCGAGTGGGATTGAAGGTTCTAAGTATTCTCACATGAGAGAACTAAGAATTCAGAGCAAAACCAACCCTATTCGTGTTTTATATGCATTTGATCCTAGAAGAACGGCCATATTACTTATTGGAGGCAATAAGAAAGGGGATCAAAGATGGTACACAGTTTACGTACCCATTGCTGATAAATTGTATCAACAGTATCTTGAAGAACTAAAAAGAGAGGAAGTAGTATGAGCGGTCACCATTCATTTAATAAATTAAAAGACTCTATGTCATCTTCATCCAAAAAAAGGATTGCGAAGAAACTTGTAAAACTTCGCCAAGAAATGGCTTTAGCAGAAGTTAGAAAAGCAATGTCTTTAACTCAAGAAGATGTAGCAGCCATGCTTCATATAAAGCAAGCTGCATTAGCTCGCTTAGAAAACAGAACAGACATGTATATTAGTAGCCTTAGAAAATATATTGTTGCTTTAGGGGGAGAATTGGATATTGTGGCTCGATTTCCTGATGGAGAAGTTCATATCCAAAAATTACAAGATATAGCTGGAAACTTATAAAATTATTACGTCGAAATTCGTCGCTGGTGTGCGTCAGCATCAACTATGTCGATAGAAAAAGATTAAGCAACCACGTACAACAATTATAAGGAATCCGCTATCCCTACTTCTTCCGTAGTTTGGGGTCAAACAATCGCAATAATTTAATCCATTGTTTGTAAATTTTACGATGGTTGTCCATCAGCCATAGGGTAAATTTATAGTCCGTATCTACAGGCATGCCTACCTGTACGGGAATATGCTGGTTTTTCAGGAAATTGATAGCATGGATATTCCAAAAACCTACATGGCACGCATTGATGAAAGTGAGGGGGTAATAGCCAGGCGTTGTCACCAAAAAAGGATTGCGCAATCCCTCACTACGAATGCTAGCATTGGCTTCAAAATCCCACGCATTTTCTTGGGGCTTAATCAGCCATTCAAAAATGTCTTTGTTCCATAACGAGGCTTGTAGAGAAGCTCTAAATTCAGTATGTTTTCCCTTTATATCTGTGCCACGCACCGGAGCATAAGGATATTTTTCTTTATAGGAGCCACCATTGTTAACCTCAACATACGCGATATCTAATTCTTTCATTTTTTGGATAAGGTAATAAAGATATTTTTCATTCACCGGTTCAGAGAGGAAATAATCTTCTTGGAGATAAAGAACGTATTTAGTTTTAACTTGGGCCAGGGCTTTGAGCATATTGCGTGACCACCCGCCATCCTCCCCCGTCTGAATGGTCTGAATGCCTGGGAAAGCAAATGGCTTTTTATTGGCAATAAAAAGAATAGGCACATGTTTATTATAGGTTTTTAAGGATGGCCAATAACGGAAAAGCAAAACCCCAAAGGGTTCCCAAAATTCTGAGTATTTATCGCAAGAAGAAACGATAATGGTAACGTCATTAAGCTGGGGCTGCGCTGGAATTACCACATGATCGATGGTTTCTCCTGGTTGCAAAGCAGAGGGGAGAGATTTAGCAGAACATCCAATGGATGCTACAATTAAAAAGAATGAAACTAAAAATTTATGCATACTATGATCCTCCTTTTTAAAAAAGTTCATTATACATAATTGTCATCATAGGGCAATGTTTTTATTAAAAGTTTCCCTTGAAATTTTAAAAACTATTCCTATATAAGGGTTAATTAGTTTTAAAATTAATAAGGATAAATTAGTATGTTGAAAAAATCTTTTTTCTATATAGCACTTATGTGGGCTCACTATTCATTCAGTGCAAGCATAAGTGAAGAGGTCCTTCCTGACTATACAGCTACTATTGTAGACATATCCCATTTTAATGAGAGAAAATCGCACCTAAGAAATGGGATAGCTTACCCTATGATAGCTACCTTTAAAAAAGATGGGCAAACTCTTCGCTATATAGGAAGTCAGCATAGTGAGAATCCATTCTCTCCTGCGCATCAACTGATAAGGCAAGAATTTGCTAAAAGACGTCCAGATTGTGTGGTAGTAGAAGGTTTTGTTAGTGAAAAACATCTTAATGAAATTATAGGTTCACAACAAAAATGGGAGGAACATGGACAATACGGGGAACACTTGCTTACTGTTTTTCAAGCTCGTCAGAATAATATTCCCATTGTGAGAGGAGACCCTTCGTATGCACAAGAAAAAGATTTCTTTATAGAGAAAGGATATTCTTTAGAAGCAGTGGAGTATTTTTTTACGCTACACAGTTTTGCAGTCTATTTTAATCCTACTCCTAGTTTGTCTCCCGATCGTTTACTACATATGCGTAGCGTAACTATAGATGGTAAGGAAAAAAGTATTGAATGGGTAACAGGTTGTAAAGAATGGGTGAAGAAAATTTATGGAGAGGACTACTTGCCTTGGTCTCCTCAAGTTTTAGTAGACGCTTTTCCAGCCACTCCTTGGGAGCTTCGTCAGGTTCGTAGTGGAACTCCTATCGAAGAAATGAAGTTAGCACTACTTAAGTTTAGAGAACATACTATTATAGCACGTATTTTGGGGGCTATGAAAGAACATAAAAATGTACTCGTTGTATTCGGAGGGAGTCACCTTTTGGCAGCCACCGCTGAATTCGAGGAAAGATTTGGCCCCCCAAGCTATCAGAATTATTACTATTTTCCAAAGGTATTATGGGAGTTAATGGGCGCTGGTGTTGACTTAATAGGCAGATATTGTGAAGGGGAGTACTTTTTAAAAAATATCGCTGAATTAGAAAGAAGTTTAGGGTGGTTTAGGGCTTATCAGATTGGATATTCGCGTCATACCTTACTAAGCAATTGTTATAGCTCAGCAAGAGATAAAATAAAATACGGGTTAAAAATGACTTTCTTGGATGGCTTAGCTGCTATTTATGGTAGTCATCTTTATGGGCTAGTGACTCCTTTTGCTAAAATTTCTTCAAACAGCTGATGCCAGTTGAGTTCAGCTTTTAGGCGAATAAAGGCTGAGCCCAATCCCACCGCTGTGCGATCCATAAATACAAATTCTTGAGGCGGCTTGACCCCACCTAATTCTTTTAATCTTTTAAGGACTAATTTAGCGACTTCTTTTCCTGCTAATCCATTGATATCGATGGGGCGTATTTTGTCTTCAAGAAGGGGGCCATATAAATAACGGGCCCATAAGTTTAAGACCTCTATAACTTCAGCACGTTTTTCTTCAAAACCCCATAGTTCATAGGCTTCAAGAACTTTGCGAGAGTTATTTTCTAAAAAAGCCCGATACAGTAAGACGACGCCTTCTATAAATTTTTTGTCAAAGAAACGGACGCACCCAAAATCAAGCATATTTAATGCCCCGTCTTCAGCAATGGAATAGTTCCCGAAGTGGGGATCGCCGTGAAGGACGCCTTCCTTATAAAAAGGATAATACCACCCGTAAAATAACTTTTGAGCAATGTCATGACGAACCTCCGCCGGGCTATCATAGAATTCCTGTATTTTGTGACCCTTTAGAAAAGACATCACCAACAATTTTTCAGTTGAGAGAGAGGTGATAACGTGGGGGATTCGGACAAAGGAACAATCTTGAAAAATTTGCTGAAAAATATGGATGTTTCGGGCTTCTTGCCCATAATCTAATTCGGCCTGCAAATGGGTAGATATTTCCTGAAAAAGATCGGTTGTATCGATGGTGCCGCCATAAGTTTTGTAAAGCTGCAACAGTCCCTTCAGTTGGGTGAGATCAGCTTGAACGGCGGCTGCCATATCGGGATATTGCAATTTACAGGCTACAGTATTTCCCTGCAAATCGATGGCCTGGTGAATTTGCCCTAACGAAGCGGCAGCAAAAGGACGTAATTCAAAGTGTTGAAAATTCTTTTCCCAGGCGATCCCTAATTCTCCTCGCATACGACGTCGTACAAATAATTCACCCATTGGGGGGGCATCTGATTGAAGTGTTTGTAGTTCAGCTGCGTATTCTTCAGGTAATAAATCGGGTACCATGGACAAGATTTGCCCGATCTTTAGAATCGGCCCTTTCAGGTTGCCAAGGATTATTTTCAATGATTCCGCATAGGGAGCTGGACTATGGTTTAAAACTTTTGCACTGGCTAATTTGGTCAAAAAACCTGCGAGTGAGGTGGAACTTTGAGCATAGCGTCTAAGACGTGTGGCAAGCGTATTTTCATCCATTAAGAGAGAGTTTCTAATTCATCCAAATAAACCCCAATAAGATCAAGTCCATGTTGCCAGAAGGTGGGTGAGCTTGTATCTAATCCAAATGGTTTAACGATATCGCGATGGTGCAACGTTCCCCCCGCCTTCAACAATGTAAGGTATTTCTCTTCAAAGCCAGGCAAGCCTTTTTGATAGACGGCATATAAAGAATTTACTAAGCAG
>JBMDXI010000052.1:0-2717 GCA_048595075.1 Alphaproteobacteria bacterium | reverse complement strand
CCACATTGTTCGTTCCTAGGTCTAACTCTCGAAGATTTGAAAGAGAAGTAAAGGCACTAGTCAATTCTTCTATTCCCGCATTTCCAATTTCATTACTATCTAGATCTAAAATTTGAAGATGAGGAAGAGCCTGAAAAGCTGGATTAAGAAATTTTACCCCATCGTCTCCTAAATTGTTATAACTTAAATCTAATTTTTGAAGCCCAGTAAGTTGAGCAAGAACGGGGGCAAGGACGTGGGCCTCATCAGGACCTATATTGTTGTTAGAAAGATTTAACGATTGAAGATTTTTTAAGCGCGAAAGATTGGGAAAAATATATTGAGCTAAAAAAGAAGGATTGTTAGAGTGTATGACCAATCTTTCTAAAGAAGGTAGAGATTCTTCTAGCAATGAAAAAACTATAGGTACGTTCTCAATGGGACATGAATCTACCTTTATCATAGAAACTTCTGAAGATGTAATAGGAAATATAAGATTTGAAAGATCAGAAGAAAGGGTAGTTCCACCATTAAATTTACTAAAATCAATTGAAACTCGCTCTTGAATCAATACTCCACCCCTTCCTGATTCCTCATGCACTCCAAATTTTAGGTTGTTTGAAGAGGCAGCCTTGCTTGTTATTTTTTTAAAAGCTTCTATGTCCCGAACATGACGCATGGTTAGTTTTGTAGGATCTAATTTTAAGGGGGTTATATATGCTTTATCAATTACATCATGAGGTAAAGTTGAATTTGCAGATAAAGGAATAAAAACAAATTGTAATTTTTCAGTAATAAAGCTATTTGGATTGGTAACGGGACAAAGGGAAGAAGAGTTGGGGGTAGTTTGATCTCCTTGTGTGCTGGCACCGTATGAAAAGTTAGAACTTAATAAAAAAAGCCCTGTACACATTATTTTTAATGATAACTTCATAATTTCGATCTCCTTTTGAATTAAACATATCCATCTCACATTGAGAAGAATTTAATTATATATAGAGACTAAAAAGTTTTTTTCAAAGAAAGAATGTTATATTTTTTCGCTTTTTAAGGTTTGATTTATATGGGGGTCTTACCAAAGTATTGAATTCCTTTACAAGAGAGAGGGGGGAGAGTGTAATTTTTTCTTTTCAGCGAGTCTTATGGTCTCCCCTCTTGGGCTTTTTGCTCCCATTGTCCTTTTGTGTCTTGCTGCCAATAGGTTAAAGTATGCTCTGATTTATATTGGCGCCATAGGCTTCGCGCTGCTGTTAAGTCTTTGTCATGTGTGCCTTCAAAGAGGTAAGCTGCTTTTTGAAAAGAGTCAGGGTTTTCCAACGGAAGCGGGGAAGTTAACAGTAATACAGTAGCATTATTGGCATTTTCCTGAGAAGTCGAAATCCAAATGGGGTAGTCACTGGCCTCTCCATCTTTATGGGTTCCATGGGGAAGAAAGCTCTCAGGATGGTAGGTCCATAATTGGTCATTTAAAAGGCTAACTTCGGCTTCTGTTTTTGCCACGACGAGGCAGCGGTGCCCTTGCTGAAAAATTTTTTCTAATAATTTTGGCAAAGACTTTTGTAAATTAACACATGTCAAATGATAAAAATTGATGTGTATTCCCATCTTTAGTGTTTTTCATAAAACTTCTGCACCAATGTGTTGAGCAAGCGTACACCGAAGCCTGTTGGAATAGGGTAGCCGCTAGAAAAAATGCTGGGTTCATGATGATAGGCTGTGCCTGCAATATCTAAGTGAGCCCACGGTGTCTTATTCACGAAACGCTGCAAAAATTGAGCGCCAATGATACTACCAGCCCCTTTTTCACCAATATTTTTCATGTCCGCAATCTTTGAATCGATGTCGCGGTCATAGCGTTCATCCAACGGGAACTGCCATAGTTGTTCTTTTGTTTCTTCGCCGGCTTGTTTTAGCCTGTGGGCCAATCCTTCATTGTTAGAAAATAATCCCGCAAATTTGCTGCCCAATGCTACAGTGATGGCATTGGTAAGAGTTGCTAAATCAATCATGATCTTAGGCTTAAAGCGATGTTGAGTGTACCATAGGGCGTCTGCCAGCACTAGACGACCTTCTGCATCAGTATTCAAAATTTCGATGGTTTGACCTGACATAGAAGTTACAATATCAGCAGGGCGTTGGGCATTGCCATCAGGCATATTTTCGACCAGGGCAACTACTCCCACCGCGTTTACACGGGCTTGGCGGCTGGCTAAAACTTGCATAAGCCCCGCGACAGTACCTGCTCCTGACATATCCATTTTCATTTCATCCATTCTGGCTGAAGGCTTTATAGAAATACCCCCTGAATCGAAGGTAACACCTTTCCCAACGAAGGCGATCGGAGCTTCATTTTTATCGGTGGCCCCATTCCAGCGCATCACGACGAGATAAGATTCTTTACTGCTACCCAGGCCCACGCCTACGAGTGCATGCATTCCTAATTGTTGCATATCTTTAGAATCAAATACTTCAACCTTTAATCCTACACGCGTTAAGGCCTTTAATTCTTTCATAAAGGTTTCTGGGTACAAAATATTAGGGGGCTCAATTCCCAGCGTACGGGCGAAAAACACACCTTCTGCGACTTTTTCTTCTTCTGCAAATAGCTCTGTCGCTGCTTTTGTAGAATCAGTGACAATAGCGACTTCTTTGAGATGGCTCTTTTCTTTTTCTTTCAGCTGCGGTTTATACTTTTGGAACTCATACGACCTTAACAGGAGTCCACATCCAACCAAAGC
>JBMDXI010000051.1:0-2623 GCA_048595075.1 Alphaproteobacteria bacterium | reverse complement strand
ATGGCTGTTACAGGCTCTACTAAACTTTCTGCAATGTCTTTTGAGTTGAGTGTAATTTCTTTGGGAATCCCGTTCATTAAGTCACGGCCTTTAATTTTCATCGTTTTTTCCACAGAAGGCTTTAAGGAAGCAGATCCAATTTCTTTTTTAATGCGCTCAGCGCTTGCTTCCCCAATTAATAAGTTATGGTTGCGTCTTATATAAGAGATAATGGCTTCATCCATTTTATCTCCCCCCACGCGAACCGAGCGTGCAAAAACGATTCCCCCAAGGGCAATAATGGCAACTTCTGTTGTTCCCCCCCCAATATCTACGATCATTGAGCCAGTTGGTTCAGTCACAGGCAGTCCTGCCCCAATCGCAGCAGCCATACTTTCTTCAATTAAGAAAACTGCCCGGGCTCCTGCGCTTTCAGCGGCTTCTTGAATTGCGCGGCGTTCCACAGGGGTTGAGCCTGATGGTACACAAATAATAACGCGAGGACGTGCTAAGGTGACCCGGTTATTTACCTTGCGAATGAAATGCTTAATCATTTCTTCTGCAATGTCAAAATCGGCGATTACTCCATCGCGAAGAGGGCGAATAGCCTGAATATGGCCTGGGGTGCGTCCTACCATTAGTTTGGCCTCTTCGCCTACTGCTAGAACCTGTTTTTTTCCACTAAAATTAGAAACAGCCACCACCGAAGGTTCATTGAGAACAACTCCTTTACCGTATACATACACTAAAGTATTGGCAGTTCCTAAATCGATGGCAATATCTGATGAAAAATATTTAAACAAGTTTGAAAAAAAAGACATTCCTTAGCTCTCTCTTAAAGCTTTTTATTATTCCGTATTTTTAAATTAAGTAATAATAGGGCTCTTAGAATAGTAACGTACTCTCTACGTAAAATCAGCATATAATACTTAATTTATAATGGCTATACTTTCTTTATAACTAATGGCTGAAGGGCTGTCGAGCTTTTTGTAAAAACTTATTCCCTAGAAGTGCGCTTTTATAAAAAGTATTCCTCTTTTTAGAAAAGTATTTTCTAGCCTATCTTATTCTCTTAAGAGAGGGCTGCGACCTTAATAATTTTTCAAGCCTTTTTTGTGCTTGTTCAATGCCATTCTCAGCTGCAAGCTTATAATAGTATAGGGCGGCATTTAAATCTTTCTCTCCGCCTTTTCCATTCTCGCACATGCGAGCATATTTATATTGTGCAGGGGGATATTTTTGATCAGCTGACAATTTAAAATTTTGCCTTGCTTGAATTATATCTGTGGGACTAAATCTTTCTAAGCAGCCCCCATAAAGAAACAGTCCTTGTGGATTTCCTTGATCAGCAGCAAGTTTGGCATATCTTTTTGTTTCTGAGAAATTTTTTTCATCAAAACAAAGAATAGAATAGAAGGCTTGCGCAGGGGCATATCCTTGATCAGCAGCAAGTTTGGCATATCTTTTTGCTTCCTCTAAATTACCTTTTTTCTTGCAGTGTAGCGCATAGGTATACTGAGAGTCGGCATTTTTGTGGTTGGCCAAATGTTTATGGTATTCTTCTGTACTCGGCTTGGGGGCAGGATCTTCTTTTTTAAAGTACTTATTATATAGAAATCCTAAACCTAGCCCTGCAGGCAATATGCCCCATAAAAGAGGCGATTTTTTATTTTCACCATCTTTTCCTTTAAATTGTTGGCTAAAATATTGAGGCAACTCAGAACTGGCTAAAGATATATCTTCTAGCAAAGAAGGCTCTTTGGAATTTTTAGGACTAGAAAAAAAAGCCCGAGGCGTATGTTGTACCATGGGGGCAGTCAAAAGTGTTCGAGTATAGCCATATTGTGGAAGGAGCCTTGAGCCCAAGCATCTACCTATCCTACCCATCATTTCCATAGATTTTGCTGCACTGTGTAAATGACAATGATAGAAACTTACTAAACTAAAAATTAAAGCATATTTTAAAATCATTTCTAACTCTCTTCTATCATAGAGTTATGGAAATACACGATCTTGTCAAATACTTTTATCCGAAGGGGGTAAAAAAAGAAAGCCGCACGTGGTGGGGAAGGTTCTATAAAATAGGTGGCGGGAGTGACGGGACTTGAACCCGCGACCTCCGGCGTGACAGGCCGGCGCTCTAACCAACTGAGCTACACACCCTTTATGAGCCTAAAATATAGCGTTATAACTTTAAAAAATCAAAGACTTTTATAAAAAATAATAAATTAAAAGAATAATATAGCTAAATTCATATAAGTTGAGTATAAAATGCCTCCCTCGGGTCCGCTTTCGTGATTCGCTCTCCCTTTAACCGGACACGAGTGGCTCCGACACGGGGGTCTATAGTTTATAGGCCATTAACTATAGATGAAAGCTTATCAATAATTTTCCGATTTCTGGCAACGAATTACTTGACCTTTACACCCAAGGACAGCGCAGAGTGAAGTATATTTTTTTCATTTTCTTATAAAAACCTGTATGCTAAGTAAAATACTTTACTTAACCCGAACTATGGATAAGGGGTGGAGGGAAGTGTTGAAAAAGCTTGATATTTGAAAGGAACACGGTAAGAATCCTCAAAAAAAACCAATTCAAGGAGGATTGTACCGTGTTCTTAGAGACCATATTCTGTTTAATCGAT
>JBMDXI010000050.1:0-10051 GCA_048595075.1 Alphaproteobacteria bacterium | reverse complement strand
AAGTTTTTATAAAGGTAGATAGTCCATACCCTATTCCTAAAATGAATTTACGGTTTTGAAAAATATCACTGATTGACCCCGCAATCACCCGCATAAAATGCGAAAGAAATTCAACAAATCCATCAATGACACCGATTTGGTGTTCGGTGGCCCCGAGTTCAAGCTTCATAAACATGGTCATTTGGCTGAAAACCATAATGGTTGCCATATTTATAAGAAATCCCGTAAATCCTAATATCCACACACTAAAAGGTAATCCGAGAAAATAACGTGGGGGCGGATTGTCTTTCAAAAAATGTCTCCTTTTAAAAGAAAATACTGCCTTTATATATTAAACAAAGGCAGTATGTAAATAGGCTATTTAGTTTAAATTTTGATCACGTGCATAGCGATCCCGATTCTCGTAATCTATATCATTGATAGAACGATTCGATTTTTGTGTTTGGGTACGCTTACTGGCTGATTTTTTTACTTTTCGACGAGGTTGCCCATCTGGCTCAGCTTGTTGGGTAGCAAATTGATCTGCTATTATGCGGGGTCTCCCTTTTGATCCCACTAATACCAAGACGGGTTGGCCTATAGAGAGTTGTGGTTTTGGCCCCTGAACAATAGTCATGATACGGCCACTTTGAAGTTCAACGGTGTATTCCACTCCATCTTGAGATTTAAGCCCTTTTTCGAGCAAACCACCGCCCACAGCACCGGCGACGGCCCCTAACACAAGCCCCACAACCTGACCACGTCCTTGTCCTATTTGAGAACCTAACAAACCACCTGCAGCACCACCACCGATTGTACCAACTTTGTTATCCCCTAAACTATCTCCCCCTTGCACTTTTACAGGGCGTGCAGCAATTATCACCCCTTTATAGGTTTGTTTTACCGCATCGATCTCGGATTCTGCATATTCGTCCGAAGAAATGTTGCGCGCACATCCCCCAAAAATTAAGGGTAAAGCTAAAAAAAGTATTAAAAATTTTTTCATCGATTGCATTGTATCCTCGTGATATTAAAAGTTTGTTCCTTCTCTCTGTAAAATATACAAAGAATTTATTCCAGAGTACACATACTTAAAGCTATTACCTTTAGAAAGGTTTTTCTAAAAAGTCTTTAATACTCTTTAATTAAGCAAGTTTAAATAAAAAAAGCAAGAATATAATCTTGCTTTTTTGTTGTAAATTTATCCGTATAAATGGATGATTTTAAAAGCTTTTAATTATTAAAAAGCTCTAGGATTAGCATCAGCCACATTTACAGTATCACCATCTACACCTTTACAAACGCAGTTATTGTCTAGGTTAGAGGCTTCTAAGTCTACTCCACCAGCCGTTACACATTTTTCACGGCAGTTTTGAATTTGCTTAGCTGTTAAGCCATTTTCTTTTGCTTGTGCTTCAGAAGCAAAAATTCCTAATAAAGCAAAAGCTGATGCAACGATTAAAGAGTATTTCATATTTTTTCCTCCGATTAGTAAACTTTATCTTTTTCACTATAATCATGAGCGCTCAAGAGCGTCAACTCTTTTTTGATGAAAGCCGATATAAGATGTTTTTTAGCAACATAGTTGCGACAGGTAATTAAGGGTGTCTGTGCGATAAACAAATACACTGTGATAAAAATCCCTTGACGTTTTTTGCGTGATAAATTATGTTCTGTTCATGAACAAAACAATATAATTGCAACAATGGCTAATTTTCAAGAATTACGTGATAAGAAAGAACAGAAGGCAATGATGCGTTTATTAAGCGCCATTGAGGATGACTCTTCTTTTACCCAACGTAAGCTTTCCCGCGATTTAGGAATTGCTTTGGGACTGATTAACCAATATTTAAAAAGCTCGGTGGCAAAAGGGTGGGTGCGGGCTTCTCAGGTATCGCCTCGCCGTATTGCATATTTTTTAACCCCTGCAGGTTTTAAAGAAAAAAGCCGTATGGTAAGAACCTATCTGGCTACTTCTCTTTCTTTTTTTCGCGATGCGCGTTTACAATGTGGGGCCGCTTTTCAAGAGAGTTTACAAAAAGGATGGACAAAGATCCTGTTAGTTGGGGAAGGCGATTTAGCAGATATTGCCACTTTAGTAGCCCAGGGAACGCCCCTTCATTTAAAGATTACAAATAAAACCGATAATTTGGGAACTTATGATGCTGTATTAATCACAGATATTATAGACCCCCAAGGTACTTATAATATTTTAAGAAAAAAAGTAGAACCAAGTCGGTTACTTGTGTTAGACCTATTACATATATCTAAGAAAGTCTAACTATAGGGGGTATTTTTTAGTAGCCTCCTAAAGAATAAATATAGTCTGGTATCAAAAATGAAAGATGCACCCAGACTGCGGCAGCATTGGTAAATTTATATAAATTAAATGTCTACATCTTCTCCCTCTATTTTCGCAGCTATTAGGATGTTGCGGGCTTTGCTTACTCCCCAAGAAAAGCTGCGATGGATAGGAATTATAGGCTTCGCTATCTTGTCATCGCTTTTCGAAATTCTGACAGCATCTTTAGTCGTTATCTTTGCGCAAGTCTTAAATGATCCTGGCGCAGGGCAAAAATATTTGAACAAATTAGGAATAACAGAAATTCTGTCCCCTAATCGTACAATTTTTTATTTGGCTTTATTATTTGGGGGAACTTACTTGCTTAAAAATACAATAGCGACAGGTGAGATTTTCTATCAAAACATCGTTATTCAAAAAATGAGCTATAAATTTAAAGAGCGTTTATTACATAAATGCGCTGAAATGGATTATGGGTTTTATCTCGCGCGAAACTCTTCATCGATGAGTAATATAATCGAGGGAGACGCTAATTTAGTATTTACGAATGGCATGCTTTCTCTTTCTACGATTTTTTCTGAATCTTTAATTACTTTCAGTTTGGTTTCTATGATTATATGGGTCAACCCTTCTTTAGCTGGTTTTATTTTTGTAGCAGCTCTTCTTTTTGGGGGAATAACTGTAAAATTCATTTTGCCCCTTTTTTACCAATGGGGTCAAAGAATGCAAATAGCTTCCGTTGCAAGCAGTCAGCATCTTTACCAATTTTTCCATGCTTTTAAAGAAATTATTTTGACTGGAAAGCAAAGCCATTTTATTAATTCCTTCGTCTTTTACGCAAAAGAAAAATCTCATCTGCTCGCTTTTCAACTAGCAGCAAATGCCATGCCACGTATTATAATTGAAATTCTATTTGTGGGATTATTTGTGGGGGTTATTGCCTTCTTATGTTTTCAACACCAAAACCCGATGCATATGATCGCAACTGTGGGCAGCTATTTGTATGTAGGTTTTCGTCTGATGCCCGGTTTAAACAAAATGATTGGGCAATTCAGTTTGTTTAAAGCAGCTATTCCCAATATTGAAAAAGTGTATACCGAATATTATGAGGAATCCTTAAAAGGAACTTATGAAAACATTTCACATTTTCATTTTAAAAAATCTCTCTCATTAAAAGGTGTTAGTTTTCACTATCCAAATACTAGAAAGAAAGCCCTTTCTAACATTACCTTTGAGATAAAAAAGGGGGAATCCATCGGTATCGTGGGGGAAACAGGTTCTGGCAAATCAACGCTTATTAATCTTATTTTAGGACTTTTAAAACCCCAAGAAGGAACGATCCTTATTGACGGAAAGTATGCGGCCAATAGCTATCAATGGCATCAACACATCGGATATGTGCCCCAATCAGTTTACTTAGTAGACGACACCATTGAGGCTAATATTGCCTTTGGGGAAATTCCTGACAAAATCAGTAAGAAAAAAATGCAGCAGGTTATTGAAGCAGCTCAATTAAGCAAATTTATGGCCCAGCTACCGGCTGGCGTAAAAACCGTTGTGGGAGAAAGAGGAATTCGGCTGTCAGGGGGAGAGCGCCAGCGCATCGCTATTGCCCGTGCCCTCTATCGCGATCCTGAGGTACTTATTTTTGACGAGGCAACCTCTGCTCTTGATAATGAGACGGAAGCCCGCCTTATGGACACCATTCGATCTATCAGTAAAACCCGCACTGTTATTATGATTGCCCACCGTCTGACAACCTTGAAGGATTGTGATCGGGTGATAAAGATGGGGAAAGGAATGATAAAATAATGAGTAAAATAATAACCCTAAAATGTCCTGTTTGTGAGAGTTCTGATAAAATATGCCTTTATCATGATAAATTACGCTATGGACATACAGGAAAAATTTATCAATGTGAATGTGGGCATTATTTTTTGGATCCTTTTCCATCTTCCCTTGAATTAGAAAAATTTTATACAGAAGAATATAGAGATATCTATAAAGATGCGTCCCCTGAAAAAAGATTTTATAATGACTACCCAGAAGCTTTAGAAAGATTAAAACGTCTTTTACCTTTTTCAACTGAAGAAGATTCTTTACTAGAATTTGGATCTGGAAGTGGTGCTTTCTTGAGGGTTGGGAATTCATATTTTGATAATGTAATTGGGATTGAGCTTGATAAAAAAAGTCAAAATTTTATTAAAACGTCTGGACAACAGGTTTATACTAAATTACATGATATTAAGGATAAAACATTTGATATAATTGTTCTGTTTCATGTTTTAGAGCACCTTCCTAATCCCATTCAATTTTTAAAGGAATTAAAGTCTTTCTTAAAGCCCTCGGGTAAAATTTTTATAGAAGTTCCCCATATTGAAGACCCTCTTATTTCTTTATATGATATTGAAGATTTTAAAGATTTTTACTTTTGCTCAGCTCATTTGCATTATTTTTCAATGCAATCTTTAAGAAATTGTGTGGAAAAATCTGGCTTATCATGTTCTATACATCTTTTGCAACGGTATGGACTATCTAATCATTTACATTGGTTAAAATTTGGAAAACCTGGAACCATGGATAATATAAAATTTTCTAAAGTTACAGATGAAGTTTATTTTGAAAATTTAAAACAAAAGGGTATCAGTGATACCTTGTGGGCAGTTTGCTCTAAAAATATTTAAGAAAGGAAAAAATAATGAATAAAAATCATACATTTATCATCGCCGAAATTGGCATCAACCATAACGGAGATATGGCTATTACCAAGCAATTAATTGATATGGCAAAAATGGCTGGATGTGATGCGGTAAAGTTTCAAAAGAGAACCATCGATATAGTTTATACTCCTGAATTGCTAGCTTCTCATCGTGAAAGTCCATGGGGAACAACCCAGCGCGCACAAAAAGAAGGATTAGAGTTTGGCAAGAAAGAGTATGATGAGATAGATCAATATTGTAAGAAAAGTGGCATTGAGTGGTTTGCGTCTGCATGGGATATTCCTAGCCAGCATTTCCTCAAGCAATACAATCTTAAGCATAATAAAATTGCCTCAGCCATGATTACAAACAAGCCCTTTTTAGAAGAAGTTGCTACAGAAAAGAAAATGACTTTTGTTTCAACAGGGATGAGCACCTATGAAGATATAGATGCAGCTGTTTCTATTTTTAAAAAGCATAGCTGTCCTATTACGTTGATGCATACTGTATCTACTTATCCTTCAAAAGAAGAAGAGCTAAATCTGCTGATGATTAAAACATTACAAGAACGGTATCACTTGCCCGTGGGATATAGTGGCCATGAGGCATCCGTTTCGCCCAGTGTGGTGGCTGTCATGTTAGGGGCTGTGGCTATTGAACGGCATATTACATTAGACCGCTCTATGTACGGAAGTGACCAAGCTGCCTCTTTAGAAAAGGATGGTTTAGAGCGCTTGGTAGGAATGATTCGTAAGATCCCCATAATTTTGGGCGATGGCGTCAAAAAATTCGACGACCGCGAACAACAAGTAGCCAAGAAATTACGGTATTGGGAGTAAAAGTGAAAAAAACAGGACTTATAGTTCAAGCTAGAATGGGCTCAACTCGATTGCCAGGCAAATCTATGATGCCTTTGGCTGGAGAGCCATTAGTATATCGTATTTTAGAGCGCCTCAAAAAAGTTAGAAATATTGATATTCTTATTTTGGCAATCCCCGATACCCCTGAAAATGATACTTTGGAAGAATTAGCTAGAAGAATGGAGGTCACCTGCTTTAGGGGTTCAGAAAATGATTTACTGGATAGGTATTATCAGGCAGCTAAAAATTTTAATCTTGAAATAGTTATGCGTATTCCTGCAGATAATGTTGCTCCAGAAGCTACAGAAATTGAGAAAATTGTAGATTTTTACAGAGAAAATAATTTTAATTTTTGCTCTAATCTTTCTCAGGTTTTTCACAGCGGATATCCAGATGGTATTGGCGCAGAAATTTTTTCTTTTAAAGATTTAGAGGATTTTTGGAAATTTCAAAAAGATCCTGCAAAAAGAGAACATATTCATTTAAATTTCTTTAATTATGAGTTGCAGCAAGAAAATCGGAGGATGAGCGTGGGAACTTTAGAATGCCCTTTAGAATATCGTAGGCCTGATATTATTTTGGATGTTAATACCCCAGAGCAATATGAGTTAATGAAGAAGATGTATGATGACCTTTATAAAGAAGATCGTCTTTTTACAATAAAAGATATTATTAAATGGTGGGATAAAAAAAATGACTGAAAAATATCATTCATATGTTTTTGATCAAAAGAAAAGAAAGCTAGTAGGCGATTTTGAGCAAATGTACAAAGATGAAAAAGAAAAAAATTTTGATAGTTGGCACGAGAGAGATTGCCGATTTTTGCGAAAACAAATTCCTTTATTATTACTGTCTCACTACAATTTTTCTAAAATTTTAGATCTTGGATGCGGAAAAGGAACGTTGTCTCAGTTTTTAAAAAAACGTAATAATACTGTTGTAGGTGTTGATATAAGTCCAACTGCTATCGATCGTGCAAAAGCTAGTTTTCCCGATATAAACTTTGTATGTTCTGATATATCTGAGTTTGTGATTAAGGAAAAATCCAAATTTGACTTAGTGGTGATAATGGGCACTTTAGCCTATATTGAAAACTATAAGGAAGTTTTATCACATGTGAAAAATCTTACTAAATGGATTTTAGTGGCAGAATATATACCAGACGACCCTATTGGATATGTAAAAAGTATCCCCGATCTTAGGAAAGCCTTTATGGAAAACTCATCTATTGAGCATGAGATTATTTTAGATAATCATCACTTGATATTATTTGGAAAATCTTTCAATGAGAATAAAAATGACTAAAGAAAGACAAGTTTATTTTAATGGGGATTTGACTCCAGAATCTCAAGCTAAAATATCTATTTATGATTCGGCACTTATGTTTGGCGACATGGTATTTGAAATGACCCGTTCGTTTAACAAAAAACAATTCATGCTGCGTGAACATTTAGAGCGCTTATATCATGGGTTGCGTATTCTCCAAATTTCTTGTGATCTCTCTATAGAAGAAATGGAAAAAGCGTGCTATCAAACTATCGAGGCAAATGATAATCTTTTTCGTGAAGACGATGAACATCGCCTTATGATAGATGTGACACGTGGTACCTTAGGGCTTTATCAAGAAGTAATGGGTGTTAGAAAAGGAAGCAATATTATCATTGCTGATTTTCCTTTGCGGTGGACAGTTCGTGGTATGGGCGCATTATTTGATGAAGGTATAAATGGGGTTATTCCCCCCCAGCGCCAAATCCCTGCAGATTTATTAGACCCTAGAATAAAAAATAGAAGCCGCTTACACTATCTAATGGCTAATTTGCAAGTTTCTCAACACGAAGGTAAAAATAATTGGGCAATTTTGTTGGATTCTCAGGGATTTTTAACAGAGGGAACTGGCTCTAATCTTTTTATTATAAAAAACAAAACCTTATATACACCCAAGGGTATAAATATTTTGCGTGGCATTAGTCGAGATTATGTGATCAATACTTTAGCGCCACAACTTAAGATTAAAGTAGTAGAGGAAGATATAACACCCTATGATATGGTTACCGCAGAGGAAGCATTTTTGACAGCTACCCCCTTTTGTATGCTGCCAGTTGTTAGTTTAAACAAACTAGCAATTGGAAATGCAAAGCCGGGGGAACTTACTCTTTCTTTATTGGACCAGTGGTCTAAAAATGTAGGAATTGATATTATTCACCAAATAAAAAAATGGAATGCGTTAGATAAAGATAATGGAAATAATGCGCCTACCCCCTATCAGTTTAAAAAATGACCCCCAAAATTAGTATCATGCAAGGGAGGTTAACCCCCCCCTTTGAAGGTAGGTTTCAAGCTTTTCCAGCTTATAATTGGGAAGCAGAATTTGTACTCGCTCAAAAGTTAGGAATCTACTCTATTGAGTGGATTTATGAAAAACAACACCAGGCAGATAATCCTCTAATCTCTGATGAGGGAATAAAAAGGATTAAAGAGATTATTCAAAAAACAGGAGTACAAGTCAAATCTATATGTGCTGATTATTTTATGACAGAATTGTTGATTTCTAATAGTTCTATCCAAAAAGAAAATGTGGAGCATCTGGTCTGGCTTGCTCACCAAGCGCAAAAATTAAACATAGTTTATATGGTGATTCCTTTTGTTGATCAATCTTCCGTGAAAACCGACTTTGAAAGAAAACTCCTTACAAATTTACTTGAAGATATTTTGAAAAAAACAGAACATTTAGGGATTGAAATCCATTTAGAAATGGACTTACCGCCAAAACAATTTAGAAAAATTTTTATCGAGGTGCCTCACTCCTGTCTAAAAATGAATTATGATATCGGTAATAGTGCTTCTTTAGGTTATAAAGCCGAAGAAGAAATGCAACTTTTAGGAGATTTTTTAGGAAGTGTACATGTTAAAGACAGACTATTAAACGGAACCACAGTTCCCCTAGGAACTGGAAATGCTGAGCTATCCAAATGCTTTGAGTTTTTTAAGAAACTTAATTTTGATCGTTGGTACGTTTTACAAGTGGCTCGCGGTCAGGTTGGTGATGAATTTTTATATATTCAATCTGTTCTCGCCCAAGTAAAAGGATTTATAGATGGATCTAAATCTTACGCATAAAGTCATTTTTGTCGCAGGGTCTTCTAAAGGGATCGGACTATCTATTGCAGATCATTTTTTGCAAGAAGGTGCTTTTGTGGCTATAAGTGGCAGAAATGAACTTACCCTCAACAGGGCTTACGAAGAATTATGTCAGAAATATGAGGCAGCTCGAATTTTAAAAATTTGTAAAGATTTAACAAAAGAAACTGAAATAAAAGAAGCTTTGGAAATTACACTTACGCATTTTAAGCAAATAGATAGCATAATATGCAATATTGGTAATGGAAAAGAGCCATTAGATTTAGATTTTAATGAAGAGACATTACATAATAGTTTTATAACTAATTTCTCTGGTAGCGCTTTGCTTTTAAAGCACGCTGCTCATAGAATGATTCCCCAAAATTTTGGCAATATTACCATCATTTCTTCTATAGCCGGAGTTGAAGATATAAAAGCTCCCATTGCTTATAGTGCCCAGAAGTTAGCTCTGCATGCGGTTGTTAAAAAAGCTGCTCGTTTCTTGGGGAAACATAATATTCGAGTAAATGGGATTAATCCGGGTAATATCCTCTGTCAAGACGGTGTGTGGGAACGTAAGTTGCAGGAAAATAAAGAAAAAATAATAAATTATATTGAACAAGAAGTTCCTTTGAAATGCTTTGGAAAACCTTCAGACATTGCCAACTTGGTAGTATTTTTAGCCTCCGATAAGGCAAGTTTTTTAACAGGAAGTATGATTAATGTGGATGGCGGGCAAACTTGTGGGTTTTAATGAGTAATAATTCATGAATATTTTTTCATTAAAAAATAAAATTTGTATTATTACGGGAGGGGCAGGCCTTCTAGGAATAAAGCATGCTGAGGCTATCATAGAGGCGGGGGGAACACCTGTACTTTTAGATATTTCTAAAGACACTTTAGAGCACGCTCAAAAGATATTACATCAACAGTTTAACGCTGCTGTCCCTATCTATAAATGTGACATCACTCAAGCTTCTGATATTACCAAAGCTTTAGAACAAGTCGTGTCTATTTACGGTCGCGTTTACAATATTTTTTAAAAATGAGCAAATAATAAAAAAATATAAAGGGATAAACAAAAAATTTAAAAA
>JBMDXI010000049.1:0-10038 GCA_048595075.1 Alphaproteobacteria bacterium | reverse complement strand
AGAGATGGTGATGCCCGGAGATAACATAGCGATGGAAGTGCATTTGATTAACCCGATTGCGATGGAAGAAGGATTACGCTTTGCGATTCGTGAAGGTGGTCGTACTGTCGGTGCGGGTGTCGTCTCTAAAATTATTGAGTAAATTGAAACAGGGCATAGGGCCCTCTATATTTAAGTTGGAGCCAAAATGGAAGGACAAACAATTCGTATTAGATTAAGAGCGTATGATCATCGCATGCTAGATCAGTCTGCTCATGAGATTGTTGATACAGCGCGTCGTACCGGTGCTTTGGTTAAGGGCCCTATTCCTTTGCCTACGCATATCGGTAAGTTTACAGTAAACCGTTCGCCACATATTGACAAAAAATCAAGAGAACAATTTGAAATTAGGACGCATAAGCGCCTTTTAGATATCGTGGATTGGACACCCCAAACTGTGGATGCCTTGATGAGATTAGAACTTTCTTCAGGCGTTGATGTAGAAATTAAGTTATAGGACGAACAATGAGAGTAGGTTTAGTTGCAGAAAAACTGGGAATGAGCCGCTTATTTAATGAAGCGGGGGAGCATGTGCCAGTGACAGTGTTATTGGTAGATGAATGCCAAGTAATAGGTCTAAAAACGAAGGATCAACATGGTTATTCTGCCGTTCAAGTGGGGTATGGAAAAGGGCGTGTTAAGTCTATGGCAAAACCGCAAAAAGGCATGTATGCCAAGCTGCAGGTAGAAGTTAAAAAAGGAATACGTGAATTTAGAACGTCAGAAGATAACGCTTTAGAAATGGGAACTGAGCTAAAAGCTGACCATTTTCAAGTAGGCCAATTTGTAGATGTGGTGGGAACTTCATTGGGTAAAGGTTTCGCAGGTGTTATTAAGCGGCATAACTTTAGAATGAATCGCGCTTCTCATGGTGCATCGGTGTGTCACCGCTCTCATGGTGCGACAGGACAACGCCAAGACCCAGGGCGTGTATTCAAAGGTAAAAAAATGGCTGGACATTTGGGTGCAGAAAGAGTAACTATTCAAAATCTGAAGATTGTTCAGACAGATCCAGAAAGAGGATTGCTTTATATTAGAGGGGCAGTTCCTGGGTACAAAGGCTCTATTGTAATTATTAAAGATTCAATTAAGAAAACTCTAGTTAAGTGAGAAATGGAATGAAACTGGCAGTAAAAAGTTTAGAAAATAAGGCGGTAGGAGAAGTTAGTCTTCCCCAATCCATTTTTGGATTGCCTGTTCGCCCTGATATTCTGCATCGTATGATCCGTTGGCAGCAGGCTAAAGCCCGCTCCGGCAATCATCAGACAAAGGAAATTTGGGCTGTAAGCGGAACAACTAAGAAGCCCTTTAAGCAAAAAGGAACAGGACGCGCGCGTCAGGGATCTTTAAGGGGTCCTCATATGCGTGGGGGAGCTGTTGTGTTTGGCCCGCATCGCCGTGATCATAGTTTTGAATTACCAAAGAAAGTTCGTAAACTTGCATTGAAAACCGCTTTATCAAGCAAATACGCAGAAGGAAAGCTTGTGATTGTTGATTCTTTAACAACTTCATCATTGAAGGCAAAAGATTTGGCTGTAATTTTAGAAAAAAATAATTGGAGTGCCCCGTTGTTTATTGACGGAGCAGAACTTAACCAAAATTTTCAAAAGGCGTCTCAGAATTTGAAAAATGTTCATTTATTGCCTCAACAAGGCGCAAACGTTCAGAGCATTTTAAAGTGTGACACCTTGGTTTTGTCTAAAGATGCATTGCATCACTTAGAGGCGAGATTATCATGAAGAAAAATGTTATAGCTGCGGCTAAAAATTACGATTTAATCTTGCGTCCCATTGTAACTGAAAAGGCTACTCAATTGATGCAACATAATCACTATTGTTTTGAAGTTCCGTTGGCGGCAACAAAACCAAAAGTAAAAAAAGCAGTGCAAGATTTGTTTAAAGTGGAAGTTGTATCCGTGAATACACTGCGTCTTGCAGGAAAAAAGAAAGTTTTCAAAGGGCGTTTAGGACAAAGATCAGACTTTAAAAAAGCCATCGTTCGTCTTAAACAAGGTCAAACAATTGATACAAGTATAGGTATTTAGTCATGGCATTGAAAAAATTTAATCCCGTTACGCCATCGACACGTCAGTTGATTATTGTCGAACGATCTGGGCTATGGAAGGGTAAACCTGTTAAAAAACTAACTGTGGGAAAGTCTTCAACCGGTGGTCGTAATAACAATGGTCGTATTACATTGCGCCGTGTGGGAGGAGGTCATAAGAAATCTTATCGCCTTATTGACTTCAAGCGTCAGCGTTTTGATGTGCCTGCTGTTGTAGAGCGGATTGAATATGATCCCAATCGTACATGTCATATTGCATTAATAAAATATAAGGATGGCGAGTTATCCTACATTATTGCACCTCAGCGTTTAGGTGTAGGTGATCAAGTTCTTTCGGGCAAGGGGATCGATATTCGTCCCGGTAATGCCATGCCTTTGTCAGATATTCCTGTGGGAACAATCGTTCACAACGTTGAGCTAAAAGCAGGCAAAGGGGGCCAATTTGCTCGCTCAGCTGGGACATATGCTCAATATATTGGGCGTGACTCAGGCTATGCGCTGCTACGCTTAAGCTCAGGCGAAGTTCGCATGACAAAATTAGAATGTATGGCGACTGTAGGAGCCGTTTCTAACCCAGATCAAAAGAACATTAACCTTGGTAAAGCAGGGCGTAATCGTTGGTTAGGTCGCCGTCCTTCAGTGCGCGGTATTGCTATGAACCCCGTTGATCACCCTCATGGTGGGCGTACTAACGGTGGGCGTCATCCTGTATCGCCCTGGGGTCAACATACTAAAGGTTTGAAAACACGTAAAAATAAGACTACGAGCAAATGGATCGTAGCTCGTAGAAAGAAGTAAGGAGTCTGTAAATGGCGCGCTCTATTTGGAAAGGTCCGTTTGTTGATGGATATCTGTTAAAGAAAGCAGAAACAGTCAGAAGTTCTGGCCGTAAGGATGTTATTAAAATTTGGACAAGGCGTTCCACAATTTTACCAGACTTTGTAGGGTTAACATTTGGCGTGCACAATGGGCATAAGTTTGTACCTGTGTTCGTTAATGAAAATATGATTGGTCATAAGTTTGGGGAATTCGCACCTACGCGTACTTTCCATGGCCACTCTGGTGATAAGACAGCAAAAAAAGGTAAATAATGAGTAAGAAAGCTTTACCACGACAATTAGCGGATAATGAAGCATTAGCCTCTGCAAAAAGTTTGCGTGTATCTCCGCAAAAACTTAATTTGGTGGCTGATCTCATTCGAAACAAACCAGTTTCTGAAGCATTAGCCCAATTAACTTTTTCTAAAAAAAGAATCGCGGAACAGGTAAAAAAAATCTTATTATCAGCTGTCGCAAATGCTGAAAACAACCACAATTTGGATGTAGATAGATTGCATGTAGTGGAAGTGAATGTGGGAAAGGCCTTTGTAATGAAGCGTTTTATGGCAAGGGCAAAAGGGCGTGGTGTTCGTATTTTGAAGCCATTTTCAAATTTAAAGGTTACTGTGCGTGAAATTGAGGAGATAAAATAAATGGGTCAAAAAGTAAATCCGATTGGTTTTCGCATAGGTATCAATAGAACTTGGGATTCTCGGTGGTTTGCCACAGGCCTAGATTATGTGGCTTACCTTAAGCAGGATTTGAAAATCCGTCAGCATATATTTGAAGCCTTAAAATTGGCAGCTATATCAAAGGTAGTTATTGAGCGCCCTAATAAGAAAGCACGCGTGACCGTTTATTCCGCGCGCCCTGGTGTAATTATTGGAAAAAAAGGGGCTGATATTGATAGCCTTAAAGCGCAACTTTCTAAGATTGTTGGATCGGAAGTTACATTAAATATTTTAGAAATTCGTAAACCCGATTCGGATGCTAAGTTAGTTGCGGATTCTATATCTCAACAATTAGAGCGTCGTGTCGCGTTCCGTCGGGCCATGAAGAAGGCAGTTCAGTCTGCTTTAAGAAGTGGCGATGTGCTTGGAATTCGTATTAATTGCTCTGGTCGTTTGGGTGGAGCTGAAATTGCCCGTATGGAATGGTATCGTGAAGGGCGCGTTCCCTTACATACATTGCGTGCAGATGTTGATTATGCTACTTCTACAGCATTTACAACGTATGGAACTTGTGGCATAAAAGTATGGATTTTTAAAGGCGAAATTATGGAACACAATCCTATGGCGCAGGATAAACGTGTTCGTGAACATGCAGTAAATAGATAAGGTTATAAAATGTTAGCACCAAAACGTACAAAATTTAGAAAGGCTTTTAAGGGTAGAGTTTATGGCATGGCCAAAGCAGGAACTACCTTAAATTTTGGTTCTTATGGGTTAAAAAGCCTTGATGCAGAACGTATCACCTCTCGTCAAATAGAAGCTGCGCGACGTGCTATTACGCGTCATTTGCGTCGTGCAGGACGTGTATGGATTCGCATATTTCCTGATGTGCCGGTTTCCAGAAAACCAGCTGAAGTACGTATGGGAAGTGGAAAGGGGTCTCCTGAATATTGGGTGTGCCGTGTAAAGCCAGGACGCATTATGTTTGAAATTGAAGGTGTAGCTGAAGACCTCGCTAAAGAAGCTTTTCAATTGGCCGCTGCAAAGTTGCCTGTGCAAACAAAATTTGTAACAAGGGTGATTTAAGAGAGTAAAATGAAGATTAAAGAATTAAAAGAAAAGAAAAGCGCAGATTTACAAAAAATGGTTCTTGACTTAAAAAAAGAACTATTTAATCTTCGTTTTCAGAAGGTTGCTGGAAAATTAGGAAATACAGCGCGGGTGCGCCAAGTGCGCCGTACAGTAGCAAGGGTTAAAACTTTGCTCAACCAACAAGTAAAAGAAACAGTGTAGAGTAGGATTTAAAGAATGCCGCGTAAAGTGTTAGAAGGTGTTGTGGTAAGCGATAAGGGGCAAAAAACAGTTATCGTAAAAGTTGAACGGAGTGTCATGCATCCCTTATATAAAAAGTACATCAAGCGTTCAAAACGCTATGCGGCGCATGATGAGGCAAATCGGTTTAAGGTGGGAGATAAGATTTCTATTGTAGAATGTCCTCCAATTTCGAAAACAAAAAAATGGGAAGTTTTGTCCCATGATGCTAAACAAGAATAGGTTAAAGCCATGATTCAAATGCAAACAAGTTTACAGGTTGCCGATAACTCTGGTGCAAAGCGCGTGGAGTGTATTAAGGTTTTGGGTGGTTCTCATCGGCGTACAGCTAACATTGGAGATATTATTGTTGTAACCGTGAAAGAGGCTATTCCTCATGGAAAAGTTTCAAAGGGAACCGTTCATAAGGCAGTTATTGTGCGAACTTCTCAAGGCTTACATCGTAAGGATGGTACTAAAATTTATTTTGATAATAATGCGGTAGTCATTCTTAACAACCAAGGGGAACCAGTAGGAACCCGTATTTTTGGACCTGTTACTCGTGAACTGCGTGCAAAGAATTTTATGAAAATTATTTCATTAGCTCCTGAGGTTTTATAATTATGGCAGAAAAGTTTCGTATTAAAAAAGGTGATCAAGTTATTGTAATAACTGGAAAACACAAGGGTAAAAAAGGTGAAGTTTTGCAGATTCACCGTGAAGATCGTCGCGTTGTTGTAAAGGGTGTGAATATGGTAAAGCGCCACTTAAGGCCAAGCCCTGCTAATCCTGAAGGTGTTTTAGAAAAAGAGCTTTCTTTACATATTTCTAATGTGGCTCATGTCGACCCTGAAACCAGTCAACCTACACGAGTGGGTTTTCAGGTAGTAGATGGAAAAAAAGTACGTGTTTCAAAGCGTTCTGGTAAACAAATTAACTAGCGTGAGATAAAATGACAAGATTACGGGATATTTACGAAACCAAACTTAAACAAGAGATTTTTAAGAAGTTTAATTATAAATCTCCAATGCAAGTGCCTCGTTTAAGTAAAATCGTTTTGAATATGGGTTTAGGGGATGCTATTAAGGATAGTAAAAAGATTACATCTGCTGTAGCTGAACTGACTGCTATTACAGGACAAAAGCCTGTGGTTACAAAAGCACGTCAATCCATTGCTGCTTTTAAACTACGTCAAGGAATGGAAATTGGGGTAAAGGTAACGTTGCGGGGGCACCATATGTATGAATTTTTGGATCGTTTTATTACTATCGCATTGCCGCGGGTAAGAGATTTCAGAGGAGTTTCAGGGCGCAGCTTTGATGGATCAGGAAATTATGCATTAGGAATAAAAGAGCAAATCGTATTTCCTGAAATTGAGTATGATAAAATTGATCAAATTCGTGGATTAGATGTTGTTATTGTGACAACAGCTAAAAATGACGAAGAAGGAAAAGAATTATTAAAAGGCTTTGGAATGCCTTTTGTAAACTAGGAGAATTGTAGGAATGGCTAAAAAAAGTGCTATAGAAAATAACAACTCAAAAAAGACTTTATGCTTAAAGTTGCAAAAAAGACGTCAACGTCTTAAGGCTATAGCCGGCGACAAAACTCTTACTGTAGAAGAAAGGTTTAATGCATCTATTCGTTTGGCCCAATTGCCTCGGAATAGTTCAGCTACTAGAATTCGTAATAGGTGTGGATTGTCTGGTCGTCCACGTGGGTATTATCGTAAGTTGGGGCTTTCGCGTATTGCTTTAAGAGACCTGGCTTCTGCTGGATTAATTCCAGGAATGACGAAATCAAGTTGGTAAGGATATTAAAATGTCAATGAATGATTCTATAGCGGACTTAATTACAAGAATACGTAATGCACAACGTGTAAAGAAAGCCACAGTTATCTGTTATTCTTCGCGGCTAGGAAATGCGGTTTTAGAAGTATTAAAAAATGAAGGATATATTCGTGGATATAAAATTCAAGAGGTTCGTCCCGGTATTGCTGAAACGCTTGTAGAGCTTAAGTATTTTGAAGGTGAGCCAGCTATTCAAGAGATTAGCCGTACCTCTAAACCAGGGCGTCGTCAATATGCTGATGCTAAAAGTACGCTGCGGGCACGTAATGGTTTGGGTATTTTAGTAATGTCTACTTCGAAGGGCGTGGTTTCTGATGCGCAAGCAGCTGAACTCAACGTAGGTGGCGAAGTATTATGTCAAGTATTTTAAATAGGAAAATATAGATGTCTCGTATAGGAAAACATCCGGTCAAGCTCCCTTCTGGGGTTGTGGTTGAAATTGCAGACCATCTTTTAAAGGTGCGTGGCAAGCTAGGGCAGCTAGAAATGAAAGTGCCAGCTATGGTTGAATTAACGTTGACCTCTGAGCAAGTAGCTGTGCAGCCTAAAGATGAATCAAAGACTGCTAGAATGCAGTGGGGAACTACTAGAAATTTGATTCAAAACCTTGTGAAAGGTGTTACAGATGGCTTTACTGTTGATTTAGAAATTAATGGTGTGGGATATAAAGCCGCTGTTCAAGGAAGTGAATTAGTATTAAACCTTGGATTTAGTCATGAAATCCGCTATAAAGTTCCCCAGGGTATTACTGTAAAGTGTGAAAAACCAACTTCTATTTCTGTGGCAGGTTCTGATCTTCAATTAGTAGGACAAACAGCAGCAGAAATAAGGCAATTTCGTCGCCCAGAACCCTATAAAGGTAAGGGTATAAAATACGTTAATGAGTATATTGTGCGTAAAGAAGGTAAGAAGAAATAAAAATGGTTAAGAAAATTGAACAAGAAAAGCGTCGGGGTTTAAGGACGCGCCATAAAATTAGAAAGTCTGCTATTAAGGCTGATAAATGTCGTTTGACCGTATTTCGATCTAATATGCATATTTATGCACAAATTATTGATGATACCAAAGGTATTACAGTATTTTCTGCTTCTTCTTTGGATAAAGATATGCGTGTAAGTTTGCAGAAGGGATGGAATCTTGAGGCTGCAGAAAAAGTAGGTCAAAAACTGGCAGAAAAAGCCAAGAAAGCTGGGCTAACAAAGGTTGTCTTTGATCGGGGACCTTATTTGTACCATGGTCGTGTAAAAGCACTAGCTACAGGAGCTCGTGCGGGTGGTTTAGAGTTTTAAGGAATAAAATATGTCTCGTCAAAAAGCAGAACAAACTGTTGAACTGAATGAAAAATTAGTGAATATTGCCCGCGTTGCTAAAGTGGTCAAGGGGGGTAAAAACTTTTCTTTTTCAGCTTTAATAGTCGTAGGGGATGGTAAAGGACGCGTTGGATATGGCTTAGGAAAGGCTATTGAGGTTCCTGAAGCTATTCGTAAGGCGACTGAGCAAGCCAAAAGATCATTAATCCGTGTGCCGTTGAGAGAAGGTAGAACAACTCATCATGATTTAACAGGTCATTTTGGGGCGGGATATGTGGTAATTCGTTCTGCACCTGTGGGAACAGGAATTAAAGCAGGTGGTCCTATGCGTGCTGTCTTTGAAGTACTAGGAATTCATGATGTGGTAGCTAAATCTGTAGGTTCAGCAAACCCGCATAACATGGTGAAGGCGACATTTGCGGCTTTAAGAAAAATGACTTCCCCTAAATTGGTTGCAGCGCGCCGCGATAAGAAAATTTCAGTTATTGTTAGCCGTCGGGATGGTAAGCTTGAAAAAGCGACTGATGAAGCGATGGCCACGAAAGTAGGAGAGTAGCTTCATGAGTAAAATAGTAAAAATTAAACAAATTGGAAGTCCCATTCGTCGTCAAGACTATCAAGAACAATGTTTGAAAGCCTTGGGATTAGGAAAAATGTATCGAGAGAGAACCGTTGAAGATACGCCTGCAATAAGGGGATTACTTCGAAAGGTTCATCATTTAGTTAAAATTCTTTAAGGTGTTGCAATGAAATTAAATCAATTACGTGATAATCCAGGAGCTACCTTCCCTCGAAAACGTGTAGGGCGTGGAGTGGGCTCAGGGCTCGGAAAAACAGCAGGAGCTGGTCAAAAAGGTCAAAAAGCGCGTACAGGTGTTGCGCTTAATGGATTTGAAGGCGGACAGATGCCTGTTCAATGGCGTATGGCAAAGCGCGGGTTTAAAACAACAGCATTTTCTAATAAGCATCTTATAGAAATTGTAAACCTTGGGCGTATTCAGAAGGCCATTGAAGAGAAAAAATTGGACGCAAGTAACCTATTGGATGCAGCAAATTTAAAGCAAGCTGGTCTTATTCGAAAAGAAACTAGCTGTGTAAGATTGCTGGCAAAAGGGACGTTAACATCAAAAATTAAAATCAAAATTCAGTTTGCCTCAAAGGCTGCTCAAGAAATAGTAGAAAAAGCTGGTGGTGAAGTAGTAATTGCTAAAAAAGCTTCCCCTGTAGCCGTCTAGTAACTGATTAAGGAGGGAATAATATGGCTTCAGCGGTAGAGCAACTAGCCTCTAACTTAGATTTTCGTTTATTTGCAAAAGCGGATGAACTAAAGAAACGTATATTGTTTACTTTAGGCGCTTTAATTGTTTACCGTTTAGGGACTTATATTCCTTTACCTGGAATTAATATGGCTATTATGGCTGAGATCGCTAGCAAAAATGCAAGTGGGTTACTAGGTATGGTCGATATGTTTTCGGGGGGGGCTTTATGGCGTATGACCGTTTTTGTACTTAGTATTGTTCCCTACATTACTTCTAGCATTATCGTACAACTTTTAGGATCTATTTATCCTCCCTGGGAAGCTTTACGTAAAGAGGGAGAATCAGGGCGTCAAAAACTTAACCAATATACTCGTTATGGAACTGTATTGTTGGCAAGTGGCCAAGCTTTTGCTTTAGCTAAAACATTAGAGGCCAACGGGGCGGTTTTATCCCCTGGCTTGTTTTTTGAACTCAGTACTGTTGTGACAGTAGTTGGGGCCACCATGTTCCTTTTATGGTTGGGAGAGCAAATTACATCCCGCGGTATCGGAAACGGGGTATCTATGATTATTTTTTCAGGAATCGTTGCGAACCTACCTCAGGCCTTATTACGTATGGTTGATTTAGGACGCGCCGGGGAATATCATATTGGATTTATTTTTGTGATATGCCTTCTGACAGTTGCAGTGATTGCTTTTATCGTATTTATGGAGCGG
>JBMDXI010000048.1:0-1965 GCA_048595075.1 Alphaproteobacteria bacterium | reverse complement strand
CACCCGACTATAAGATCTTTTGGACTGCGAATGTCCATGTGGTCGGGAAAGACATCTTACGGTTTCATGCGGTTTACTGGCCTGCTTTTTTGATGGCTGCAGGCCTGCCTCTGCCCAAGCGAGTTTTTGCGCATGGATGGTGGACAAATAAGGGCGACAAAATCTCAAAATCTGTAGGGAATGTGATTGATCCTTTCGACTTAGCAAACCGTTTTGGTGTAGATCAGGTGCGCTATTTTCTGGTACGCGAAATCCCTTTTGGAAGCGACGGAGATTTTTCCGAGCAAGCGCTTATCCAGCGCATTAATAGTCAGCTATCCAATGAACTAGGAAATCTTGTTCAACGTACGCTGAGCATGGTATGGAAAAATTGCGATGAGAAAATTCCTCTTTTATCGGGAAATCTGACAGATGAAGATCAGACTTTATTGCAGGAAGCTTATAGTTTATTGCCAGCTCTTCGTTCTTTTATGGAGGAGCAAGCCATTCACAAATATGCAGATGCTGTATGGAATTTAGTGACCCAGGGTAATAAATATATAGATCAACAAGCTCCTTGGGCACTGCGAAAAACGAATGTAGAACGAATGCAGATCGTTTTATATGCAACAACTGAATTATTAAGGTGTGTTGGTATTTTATTACAACCCCTTATGCCTGGCACATGTGATCAATTACTCACCCAACTAGGGGTTGCCACCCATGACCGTGGCTTTCACTGCTTAAATGCAGAATTTTCTATTAAGCAAGGAACCCCTCTTCAAAAACCAGAAGCTTTATTTCCCCGTATCGTGGAGGCAATGGATGACTAAGATTGAAAATGAGTTTTCCCGCCTTTTAGAAACAAATGGAATTACCAAAAAGGCTTTCACGTATGAGGCCACGACTCAAGAGTGCGCACAGATAGCTGAGCGATTCCATATTCCTGCTTTGAATCATTTCAAGGTGCAAGGAAATATTCAACACTTGCCCAATGGTCTCTTTCAGCTTACGGCCCTTATGGATGCTGCCATGACCCAACATGATGCATCAACCAATGAATTAATAACGCAAAGTCTTCACGAGCCTATTCTTTTGATGTTGGCGCCTTCTTCTTATACGTTGCCGGAAGAAGACCTGGATATGGATGATGAAACACCCGAAATAGTTTTGCTGAAAGGGGATGGCACCGTTGATATTGGGGAAATATTCGTACAGTACCTCAGTTTAGCCATTGACCCCTATCCTCGTGCCTCTACAGCGGACTAGATCATCGATGGAATGGAAAACTTCCTCGTTAGTGACCTATCCTGAAGCTTTAGCCTTTATGGAAAACCATGTACAGAAAATAAAGAATGGTTGTGCCAATGATCTAGTTTGGTTATTGGAGCACCCCCCCCTTTTTACAATGGGTGTGCAATCAAAGCCTGAAGATATAAAGGAAGCTCAGCTACCTATTTTCCCTACCGGACGTGGGGGGCAACTGACCTATCATGGGCCGGGGCAGCGGGTGGCCTATGTCATGATGGATTTGAAAAAATATGTTTGCGACATTAAACGATATATTGTCTTTTTAGAGGAATGGCTTATTCAAACACTCGCCCTTTTATCAATAGGCGGAGAGCGTCGCCCAGGCCGTATTGGCGTATGGGTTGTCACGCCGCAGGGAGAGAAGAAAATAGCGGCTGTTGGTGTCAGGGTTCACCAGTGGATTACCAGCCACGGGATATCCTTAAATGTATCCAATGATCTGGCGCCGTATGATTCTATCGTTCCCTGTGGTTTGCAAGGGTTTGGCGTAACTTCCCTCAAAGATTTAGGGCTGGCCATTTCTTTAGAGGAGGTTGATGCGCTGCTTCAAAAAACTTTTGTAAGCAGTTTGGACAAATTGTAATTATAGGAGACTTCTTATGACATCCCCAGGGGCAATTTTGGTCGCTCTTCTTATCTTCCCCTCTTAAAAAAATGTAAAAAACCCCTTGAAAA
>JBMDXI010000047.1:0-3198 GCA_048595075.1 Alphaproteobacteria bacterium | reverse complement strand
ATAAATAAATCGTTTTTTATGAATACTACACCACGCCCATAGCCCTTGTGATAATCTAAAATTATTACTGACAATGGCATCCAGATCGGTTTCAGTGGTGGAAGAAATCGCTCCCATATGAAAAATAGTGTCGATGCGTGATACATTTTGCGATAAAAAATGAAATAGCTCTTGCGGCTGTACAATAGACCCTATTTCGCGCTTCGAAATATTCTTCCATTTTTGCGCGTTCCCTAACCAATCGCAAATAACAGTGTCATAGCATCCACGCTCTTCTAAGGCTTTAACAATATTCGAGCCAATAAACCCAGCTCCACCCGTAACAATGTGCATATAATCCCTTATAACTTTCTTTTTAAAAGTGAAGCAATCTGTCTATTTTTGCAACATATTTTTAAAATTTATACAGAAAAGCTTTCCTTTTTATGGAAAGTTGTTTATAAGTAGGCTTACTTATAGCGACGTAATTTTTTGCTGATATGCGAAAGGGTAGAACGAACGTGTAGTTATCCACACCAAGGCCCTCCTGAGCAAGAGAATGCCATCGAAAAAGGACGAGCTATAGCGAAGGATATTTAATTTGGGGCGAGGCACGTAGAGCGACGTGTACTAGAGTACACCAGCGAATACGTAACGACGCCTACAGATTAAATAGACGAGCTAGAGGTTGAAAGGATGTGAATTTAGTGCTTATAAATGTTCATGATAATAATGTAGAACAAGCTTTGCGTGTGTTGAAAAAAAAGTTACAACGCGAGGGTGTTTTTCGTGAATTAAAATTGCGATCAGCTTATGAGAAACCTTGCGAGCGTAAAGCCCGTGAAGCATCTGAAGCTGTTCGTCGCTTCCGCAAATTAATGCGTAAGAAAAACGAACGCGAGGGAATGTAGTTTACGCCCCTTACGTTAGCACAATAAAAAAACCCGTTATATATAGCTCAATCAATTTCAAGTGATACGAAAAATGAGGAGCGGACATGTAGTTCACCTACATCAGCGACGAATTGATGTATTCACTTTATAATGGATTAGCTATAAACGGGTTTTTTTGTATATAATGACCCCTATGGCATTACTTCCCATTGAATTAAAAGACAAAACCATTTTTGTTCAGGTAAAGAATTCCCCTTTATCGAAAAGTATTCGTTTAACCATCCGCCATCGCAATGCCACTCTAACAGCGCCCCCCGGCGTACCATTAAAAGTTTTACAACATTTTCTGCTGGCTAGAAAAAGTTGGCTTGAAAAACATATGACTTTTTCAATACCAGCCTCTTTTCAATATGGCCAAACTATTACTATATTTGGTCTTTCCTATGTATTAAAACAAGACCTGTTGCGTCCTAAACATATTAATAAAGAAGAAGGCATTTTATGGATAGGGGCGCCCCCCGATAAATTACATAGTACCTTAGTCACCTTTTTAAAAAAGGAAGCAAAAAATTTCTTTCAGGAAAACTGTCAACATCATGCAAACAAAATAGGTGTATCTTTTCAGCAGCTGACAATTCGCGATGCTAAGACGCGCTGGGGAAGTTGCTCGAGCCAAGGGGGATTGAATTTTAACTGGCGATTAGCTTTAGCCCCTCCTGATGTAGCAACCTATATTGCAGCCCATGAAGTAGCCCACTTAAAAGAAATGAACCACAGTCCTCGATTTTGGAAAATTGTAGAACACTTAGATCCTTCTTATCAGCAGTCACGGGCTTGGATAAAGAAGAATGGCCCTACCCTGATGGAGTATAGCTAATCTCTTATAAAAGTATTACATCGACATTCGTCGCTGATGTACGTCAGTACATGGTCGCTTCGAATTTTTTGTACTCCTTTTAAATTGATTTAGCTATATTAGACTTCTTTCGCTCCCCTAGTTTTATATTTGTCATTTTTTCGACCATTATTTTGGTAAAAATCATGTCGAGAAATTGACATTTGTCGTTTTTTCGACCATACTATTCTTAGAAAAGAGGTCGAAAAAATGATTTTTGTGGGCAGAAGTAAAGAATTAGCTGAGCTTTCTCAACTAAAAAATAAGAAAACGTCAAGTCTTGTGGTGATTAAAGGACGACGTCGTATTGGAAAAAGCCGCCTCGTAGAAGAGTTTTCAAAGAATTATACCTATTATTCTTTCGCAGGATTTCCTCCTTCTGAAAATGACACAAAGGACAGACAGCGTCAGGGCTTTGCTCTTCAATTGGAAAAATATTTTCATTTTCCCATCCGATACGATAGTTGGTATGAGCTTTTTATATTTTTAGCCAGTCAGATAAAAGATAAAAATGTCGTCATTTTATTAGACGAAATTTCCTGGATGGGGGCCAATGATTCAACATTTTTAAGCGATTTAAAAACTGCCTGGGATCAACACCTCAAACAAAACCCTAACCTACTCCTTGTTATATGTGGATCTATTTCCTCTTGGATTGATAAAAATATTTTATCCAACACAGGATTTGTTGGCAGAATTTCATCCGTTATCACATTGCGAGAACTTTCCTTAAAAGAAAGCTCTTTATTTTGGGGGCAAAAAAATGAATATATTTCCCCCTATGAAAAGTTAAAAGTCTTATCTGTAACAGGGGGGGTTCCACGTTATTTAGAAGAAATAAATCCTCATGAATCAGCTGAAGAAAATATAAAAAGATTATGTTTTTCTCCCTCAGGGATTTTATACAGAGAATTTGATCAAATTTTTTCAGATCTTTTCTCTTCACGCATGGCTCTTTACAAAAAAATTGTGCAAGCTTTAGTAGAGGGCTCTTTAGAAAGTAAAGACTTAGCAAAAAAAGTAGACCTACCTCAAAATGGTAAGTTTTTTGAGTACTTAAATGATCTTGTGACAGCAGACTTTTTAAGAAAAGACCCCTTATGGAATTTAAGCAAACAAAAACAAATCTTTATAGGCTTTCTGATAACTATTTAAGATTTTACTTAAAATATATTGACCCTCATAAAGATAAAATCGAAGCTGATTTTTATAAGAATGTTCACCTTTCCCTGAGCGCTTCCTTCCCTGGTTGGAGTACTATCATGGGGTTGCAAGTAGAGAATCTTGTTTTGAGTAATCGCTCTCTTATTTTAAACGAAATAGGAATCCCCCCAGAAACAATTGTCAATCAAGGGCCTTATCGGCAATTTAAGAATAAGAGATACCCTGGATGCCAAATTGATTATTTAGTTCAAACAAAAGATACTTTAT
>JBMDXI010000046.1:0-3570 GCA_048595075.1 Alphaproteobacteria bacterium | reverse complement strand
TATACTTCTTTTTCAGTGGGCGAACGTCCCCAATATCCCTTTAAAATCTGACGCTCCTCAGCAGGCGAGCATTGAAAATAAAAAGCAAGCATTCCTAATTCATCATATATGCTTGCGATGCTCATTTCTCCCCAATCCAGTAGATAAAAAGAATGATTCCCTTTCATAATGTTACTCGGCTTTAGATCGTTATGCAAAACAGCTTGGATCTGAGTGTCGTGAGCCTTCATTAACTCCTCCAGCATTTCTTCAATTTTGGTAACAATAGGAGGGCTTAAAAGTCTTGCTGCTTTTACATCTTGCCATTTCTTTGTGGTTTTTTCATACAAGGAATAAGGGGGAACGTTTTTTTTAAAATCTTGCTGCTGGAGTGTTTGATGAATTGTATGCAAAAAATGCCCCATCTTTTCCTCTTGACCATCCAATCTTAAAAGCAAAGGATCATGTAGAAATTCCATTATAAACAATCTATTATCTTTTGAGCTCCACACTACGGAAGGCCCCCACCGATGCTGGCCAATCCAGCGAGTTGCTGAAATGATGGCAGCGCGCGAAACCTCGGGCCGCCCTGCATTTAAAAGTTTTGCAACCACAAGAGGCGTATTAGAAATTTTTAATATATAGACACGATCACAGCTAACCCCTTGCTCAACAACTCTGCACGATTCAATACGCTTATCTTTTAAGTAATCATTTAAAAAAACAGGTAAATCTTTACATTTTGTTGCCTTTACATCCGAAGCATAAAAAATCAAAGCAGCACATAAAAATAAACATGGTATAAGTTGACCTTTTAGCGAAGTAATTTTTTGTTGATACCCCGAACGAGGAGCAACATGTACTAAACCTACATCAGCGACGAGTGACAAAGTAGCAGCAAAAAAGGACCAACTATAAAATCTCATATGGTTTGTAAAATCCCTGGTTCAGTCCATAAAATAACTTTATGAATGGTATAATCAGGATAAATATCGTGTAAAACAGAAGCATAGAGCCCTAACTGCTGCACGTAAGCCTCGGGGGGATTCTGCCAATAATCCTCAGCAAAAATACCTGTCTTATAATCAATAATAAAGATTTGCTTCGTCTCAGGCTCAATAGTAAGTAAATCTATAATTCCCCGTACTTTTTTTCCATCTTTCCACCCCTCTATGGGGACTTCCCGTAAACTATTGACATCAAGGTAGCGATGCCATTCAGGATGAGAAAGAACCTTTTCTACTGTTTTTTCGATAGAAGGTTTATCGATGGGCAAATCGTTTTTTTTATCCAGATATTTTTTTACAAGCGTAAGCCTTTCTTGAGGGTGTGCTTGCAAAACCCATTGTAAAATTTCATGAATGAGAATCCCTTTTTGGCGCGCCTTCAAAGATTCAAGTGAATCGGGGATGCGCGACTCCTCTGTTGCCATGGAAGGCGTAATAATTTCTTCCTCTCTTTTTGCAAAAGGTTGCTTTATCCAATCAGGAAGCAAAACTAGTTCTAACTGTCTATCATTTTGATTAAGGATAGGCTTTTCTGAGTTTGCTATAGTATGGAGGGTTTCATAGACCCATATTTTTCCTTTTTGGGGAGACTCCACCGGCTGCCCCATACTTTCTAATGTTTTTTGTAAAATAGCGTACCAACTTCTTTCATCAACCCCTTTTTTAGAATCCCATCCACAGATATAAAGTTGATCCTCTGCCCGGGTCATAGCCACGTAAAGAAGTCGATAATACTCTTGTAAATCTTGCGTATCTTGGATAATAGAATCTACCCCTGTTTTAAGGTCGCTTGTTGGAATCCATAAGGGAAAATCCCCCTTTTCTTTTGGCCAATAAAGAGAAGATTTATTGGTAGAAACTTGGGTAGTATCAGGTAAAAAAACAATAGGAGCTTGTAACCCTTTCGCCCCATGGACTGTCATAAGACGCACTTGGTTATAAGAACTTTGCGCCAGTTGTCGTTTAACTTCCCATGTATTTTGTTTCATCCAAAATTGAAATTTTTGGAGGGATAATCCTTCTTGCTCTTCAAACTGCAAACAACTATTTAAAAATTCTTCAATGATATCTTCAACTTCGCTGCCCAACCTGTTTATTAACTTTTGGCGTCCTTCATATTGACTTAAAATTGTCCCATAAAAAACAGAGGGAGAATTCAAATTCGCCAACTGCTGGAAAGAAACCAGCTGCTGATATATTTTTTCAAACTGGGGCAGCCCTTCTAATCTTTCCCACAATGATATCTCCCCCCTATCCCTTGCTATAGTTAATAGGTCTTCTTCCGAGCAAGCAAAAAGAGGCCCCTTCAACACCGTTGCTAACATCAGATCATCAGAGGGAAGAAGGCAAAAATCTGCAATAGCTAATAAGTCTTGCACCACTAATTCTTCTGTCAACACAAGACGGTCCATTCCCGATACCGGAATATTTTTATGCTTGAGGGCACGAACCAGATCATGGAGGAAAATATCCCGATGACGTACTAAAATCATGATATCTTGAGGCTGAATCGGCCTATTTTTAGAAAGCAACCAGGTTTTTTGTTCTAACCATCCCGCAATGGTATCCGCGATAGAATGAGCGAGTTTATATCTCGCTGTTTCGGGTAGTAAGGCTGGCGTAGGAATTTCCCATCTATTGCGTTGAACCGATGCCTCTGTGGAGGTCATTAATGGCCATAGCTCAAGCCGCCCCCCTTCCCCACCGCGATGTAATTCATGGGGTTTATAAGGAAGGTTTTGAACACTGGTATGAAGCAAGGGATGGTCGGTAAAAACCCGATCAACGCATTTTAAAATGGCCTCAGTCGACCGATAAGAAGTAGAAAGATCGATAAGTTTCCATTTCTTGCCAGCTTGAGTGACAAGGGTACCAAAAAATTCTTTCATCTCTTGAAAGGTCAAAGGATCAGCCCCTTGAAAACTATAAATAGACTGCTTGGAATCGCCCACAACAAACAATGTTCGATTATCTGCGGTATCTGCATGGGGGGCAAAAAATTCTTCAATAAGGTGTCGGATAAAAATCCATTGAGAACGACTTGTATCTTGAGCCTCATCAATAAGAACGTGATCGATTCCCCCTTCTAGCTTATAGAAAATCCATGGTTTATAATCAGCTACTTTTAAAAGATCAATGGATTTTTCAATTAAATCTTCATAATCCACGCAGGAATGCTTTCGTTTAAATTTTTCGTAAAGGTCTCTGTAAAGGGTGCCTAACCGATAAATGCATAAGCTTAGCTCTGCAATGGTATGTTTTTTCAGCTGTTGGGTGCATTCGTATAACTGATGAGCATATTGTTGAACTTCCTTTGAAAATTCAGGAAATTCTAGTTCGAAAGCATTACTTACTATCTTTTTTCTGATTGTTTGCTGGGCAGTTAAGAATAATAATATATATTCTTCCCATTCACGTAGTTTATCATCGAGGGGGCGTTGAATAGCTTCAATAATTTTGAGCTCTTTTTCTATTTTAGGAGTCCCCATTTTTTTTAAAGCGGCGGCTGAGGGGGCACCTAAATGATACGTTTCTAAAAACTTTTTCTTTAAATGAATGGCGGACTTAGAAAGATCAACGCCTA
>JBMDXI010000045.1:0-2307 GCA_048595075.1 Alphaproteobacteria bacterium | reverse complement strand
ACAAGAGCTTTGTCCGTCACTAAAAAGTTATCAGTTTTTAAATCCCCCACAATGTAATTTTTTTCATGAAGGGAACGTAAGATAATCGCCAAATTATAGGCTGTTGCATGTAAATAATACCAGTTAAATCCTGCAGCATTTTTCTTGCGCAACTTGGTGTTATATACGTGGCTTAGGCTCAAAGCCCCGGGAACGCGGGGCATCAAAAAGCCAACCGGTTGGTATTCTTCCCCCAGCAGAATGTCTTGAGGCCAGGCAATAGGTAAGTGATTTTGTGTTTCTTGCGCATTTAAAGGAGGTCGGTCAATCATCAAGCGCAGTTTGCGAAATATAAGATCATGCGGTTTATGAAAAATTTTCGCCAAAACCCCTGGAATTTGGGTTTGCCATATAGCGCCTTCACCGCCCACAGCAATCTTATGAAGCAACGAGATAGGGTCTTTATTTGACGCGCGGTAATACATCTTCCACCCACTGAGCTACTAAAAGCGTTTTATCATCATCAGTTTTACTGTTAAGGCGATCTGACGCCAGGAAAGATTTTAATTCGCTATGGATATGGTCGTGAAAAGGCATGCTTTCTAAATATTCTTTGAAGGGTTGAAAAAAACCCTTAAACCCTTGTCTCTCTCGCGGATCAACAGCAATGTTGCTGATACCGTCTGTTCCCAAGGCAATGAACGAACAGTTATGGGCTGTAGTGAAATGGGCTACATAATTTTTCTCAGTTAAAAAATGGGTTTCATTAATAAATTCTTTATTATCTTCCCAGAGGAGCAGATCAAAAGTCTCGTGATTTTTAGCAACCAGAAAACCATCTCCAATTTGTGCTGCTATTAAATGATGGGGGGTTGCAATGCACCCACTAAAAGTGGTGGCTAAGTCTTTAATAGGGCTGTTAATTTGATGGGCATGCTCTATGAGTAAGTGATGCAAATGGTCAATTAAATCCGCCAATGTAGATTGCATTTTTTCAGGGGGGCAGTTTTGTTCTACAAATTTTTTAACGCATAATTGCAAAAAGGTATTTCCTGCGAATTGGGCCCCTAAATGTCCCAGCTTAGATGTGCCCGCCCCATCTGCTATGGCTAAAAAAACAAAATCTTTATGAATAAGGAAGGTATTAAAATCTTGGCAAGGAAGACCTGTGACCTTGTGCATGGTGCCTTGAACTGACGCACCGCCCACCACCCATACCATTTTAAGACCCTATCCATCCAGCAGAAGCTGGAAGGGCCATCATATCTGCGCTAATTTGCCCCACTGACACACGACGCACCGAGGCAGATAGCCATTTGAAGAGCTCAGAAAATTGTAAGTCCTTTAGCAGAATAGGGGGAAATTGGTGGGGAGCCAACCGCGCCAGAATATCTTGATCCGCCCCTTCTACCCCAATGGTAAAAAAGCTGAGTTTGTTATTATTGACCAGTTCTTGAATCTTCGCAGCGCCTTGTTTCCAGGTTTCACCATCGGTGGGGGCCCCATCTGTGATTAAAAACATCCACGGCCTGTAATATCCAATATTAGCAGCTTGGTAAGTTTTTTTACGTTTTTCAAGGATTTCTAAGCCTAAATTAAGAGCTTCTCCCAGGGGAGTTTTCCCTGATGTAGCTAAGACAGGTGCAGTGAAATCATCTACGGTTATGAAATCTTGTAACAGATGAACTTTTGCCCCAAAGGTGATAATAGCAACTTCCACTCTCAGGGCCGCTAGAGCATCTTGCTCTACATCAAATTTAAAGGTTGCAAGACCTGCGTTTAAAGCTTCAATAGGGGCACCCTCCATGGATGCAGATACATCTAACACCAAAACAACAGGACACCGATTTTCTGGATTATCTAAAAATTCAGGACTCTTAAGCGCCATAATACCTCCCTTTATAGCTGAATTCATATAATTTGAGTATAAAAATGCCTCCCCCGTGCCCCCTTTCGTGATTCCCCCGTGCCCCTTTTGTGATTCCCCCGTGCTTGACACGGGGGTCTATAACCCTATGTTTAAAACCATGTTGCAGGTTATTTAGTGGACTCTCGGGTCGAGCCCGAGAGAATCACGGGATGGGCGTTTTTATGCTCATTTTATAGGCTATTAACTATAGTATACATTTATAGCTTGCTTAAGAGAAGACTTTTAGCAGGTCTTCACTGTTCATAAGGCTAAGGGGTTAACTATCCTGTAGATTTTTTTCAGCAAATTCCCAATTAATAAGGTGCTTTAAAAAGAGGTCGACATAGTCTGGCCGACGGTTTTGATAGTCTAAATAATAAGCGTGTTCCCACACATCACAGGTTAACAAAGGTGTTACA
>JBMDXI010000044.1:0-6672 GCA_048595075.1 Alphaproteobacteria bacterium | reverse complement strand
TCATTTTGTTAACAGTGCCATAGCTAGACAGGCTTAAAAGGAGTACAAGGAAAGAGGAGCAAATATGTATAGCTAAATCAATTTAAAGTGAGTATAAGACCCCCCCTCGTGATTCTCTCGGGCTCCGACCCGAGAGTCCATTAAATAATCAGCAACATGGTTGTAGCTATAGGGTTATAGACCCCCGTGTCGAGCACGGGGGAATCACTAGGAGGCAATTGAACTCTATATTTTTACTCACTTTAAATTGATTTAGCTATATTGTGCTGAATACAAAACTTGTTGACGCATCTGTCTAGCTGTTCTATAAGAATCCCAAACTAAAAAAACTTTTGAGGATTAATTTATAAAATGAGGGAAATTATGATAAAAACACATTTAAAACTTTTCGCCTATGGATTAACGATTTTAACTTCTACAGGTGCATCTTACGCAACAGCAGGAGACGTGCCTTCCATGGAAGAAAGGGCTTTGCCCCCATCCCAACAACGTCAAGTTGTAGATGAAGCATCCATGGTTCAACCTATGGCTAACTTAGCCCTTCATACTCCCGCTACCGACGAATCTACTACCCACTCTATAAACCTTATGCTTCAGCAAATGGCGACGTTACAAAAAACCCTGCTTGACCTAAAAGAAGCTAGGTCTCAACAACCAACATCACACCCAGGATCAGCAGAAACTAATACTCCAGACGAGGAAACTCCTTCATCTTCCGATGGACGCTCTTCCCCATCTATGGGAGAGAAGTTAGAAAGAGAAGCTGGAAGATTGATTACTCAAATGCAAGAACAAATTAAGCGCCTTCAAGAAAGAGCTCCTATAGAATCTGCAAGAGCATTGGATCAAATTCAAAAAGAACTCGATCGCTTTCAAGAGAAAGCTTCTAAAGAAATCACCAGATTAAAAAAGCAAGCAAGTGATTTTGCTGAAAAAGCTAAAAAAGAAGCTAAAAGACTGGAAGAACAAGCTAAAGAAAGAGTGCCTGTAGAAGCTAAAAGGATAGAGGAACAAATTTCTAAGTTTTTTGGAAGAAGAAAATAACAACACTTAATTAGGTGACAAGCTTAATTAAGAACAAAGCCACTTGACTGCGATGCCTGCAGATGCTCTTTTCGTGTTTTGATGCGTGAATTGATCTGCAGGATTGCAGGCAGAGGTTAAATCCTATATTTTTAAAATCTAGCTTATTTTGCTCCCCCTTTACAAAATCCTTATGTCACCCTTGACAAATAGCTGAAAAAGTCTAAAGTTCAAAACATATTATGATTCGTATTACGTTACCAGATAGCTCAATCCGTTCTTTCGATCATCCCCTGACAGCAGGGGACGTTGCCCAACATATCAGCCCCCATCTGTTGAAAGAAGCACTTGTTGCGAAGGTAGATGGCCAATTAGTAGACCTTTCTCATCTTATTACTAAAAACGCTAACGTAGAAATTATTACGCGCAAAAACCCAGAAGCGCTGGAAATTATCCGACACGACACAGCCCATTTATTAGCCGAGGCTGCTAAAGAACTCTACGGAAAAGACATTCAAATTACGATTGGCCCTGCCATCGAAAATGGTTTCTATTATGACATTGCGAAAGAAGAACCCTTTTCCACTGAAGATTTAGAAACCCTTGAAAAAAAAATGCGGGAAATTGTTGACCGTGATGAGCCTTTTATTCGCGAAGAATGGCAACGGGATGAAGCTGTGGCTTACTTCAAAAAAATTGGCGAGCATTATAAAGCAGAAATTATTGAAGGCATCCCTTCAGGTGAAACCGTTTCCCTCTATCGTCAAGGGGATTTCTTAGATCTATGCCGGGGGCCTCATGCCCCTTCGACAGGCAAAGTAGGCAAAGCCTTTAAGCTTTTAAAAGTAGCAGGGGCTTATTGGCGTGGCGACTCTAAAAATGCTATGCTGCAGCGTATCTACGGTACAGCTTGGGCAACTGAAAAAGACCTTAAAGACTATCTTTTTCAATTAGAAGAAGCTGAAAAAAGAGATCACCGCAAGCTAGGGCGTGAAATGAATCTTTTTCACATGCAAGAAGAAGCTGTGGGAAGCGTTTTCTGGCATCCTAAAGGATGGGCGCTTTATCGCACCCTGCAGAACTATATACGCACAAAAATGGAACAAAATGGCTATCAAGAAGTAAACACCCCTATTCTGCTTGATCGCAAACTATGGGAAGCTTCAGGACACTGGGATAAATTCCGTGAAAATATGTTTACGGTTGTAAGCTCAGATGACCGCACTCTTGCCATGAAGCCCATGAATTGTCCTGCCCATATTCAAATTTTCAAACAAGGGATAAAAAGCTATCGCGACCTGCCCCTTCGGTTAGCAGAATTTGGTTGTTGCCATCGCAATGAGCCATCAGGCGCCTTACATGGCATTATGCGGGTGCGCAACTTTGTGCAAGATGACGCCCATATTTTTTGTACCATGGATCAAATCTTAGATGAATCAAAGAATTTCTGTGCCCTTTTAAAAGAAATCTATACGGACTTAGGATTCGCAGATTTTAAGGTGCGTTTTTCTGATCGTGCCCCTAATCGCGCGGGAGATGATGCCACGTGGGACAAGGCTGAAAGCATTCTTAAAAATGTTCTGGAAGAAGCCAACATTGCTTATATCCCTAACCCAGGCGAAGGGGCGTTTTATGGGCCTAAACTGGAATTTGTGTTGCGGGATGCGATGGGCCGCGAATGGCAATGTGGGACGTTACAGCTTGATTTTATTTTGCCTGAAAGATTGGATGCTTCCTACATAGGGGAAGATGGTCAAAAGCATCGCCCTGTGATGTTGCATCGTGCCGTCTTAGGAACGTTTGAGCGTTTCATTGGTATTTTAATTGAGCATTATGCAGGTAAGTTCCCCCTATGGCTCGCCCCCACGCAAGCTATTGTGGCCCCTATCGTCAGCACATGTAATGACTATGCTGAGCAAATACACACTTTGCTTGCCAAAGAAGGTTTACGGGCAGATATTGACTTGCGCAATGAAAAAATTAACTATAAAATCCGTGAGCATAGCCTGGCAAAAGTCCCCTACATTATGGTCGTAGGAGAGCGGGAACAAGAAAATAATACCGTTACTCTTCGCAAATTAGGGGAAACTCAGCAAGAAACACTTGCACTTCCAGCTGCAGTTGCTAAATTAAAAAAAGAAGCGCAACAACCATGTTAAAAAAAAGGAGAATTGTTCATATCTAAGTTTATACGTCCCGCTCCGACTGACGGACTTCGGGTTAATGACCAAATAAAAGCTGACGAAATTCGATTAGTTGATCAAGATGGTGAAATGATAGGCGTTGTTTCTGTCCGCGAAGGCATTGACCGAGCAAAATTTGCTGGTTTAGATCTTGTAGAAATTTCTCCTACAGCTACGCCGCCGGTTTGTAAAATTCTTAACTATGGCAAGTATAAGTACGATCTTCAAAAGAAGAAAAATGAAGCCAAGAAAAAACAAAAAATTGTTGAAATCAAAGAAATTAAATTGCGCCCTGTTATTGGAGAGGGTGACTATCAAGTTAAATTGAAGCATATGAAACGCTTTTTAGCCGACGGTGACAAAGTAAAAATTTCTTTGCGGTTCAGAGGCCGTGAGCTAGCCCATAAAGATATCGGTATGCGGTTGGTTGATCGCATAAAAACAGATTTAGAAGAGGTTGCAAAAGTTGAAAGTCCTCCTAAATTTGAAGGCACTCAAGTTATCATGGTGCTCTCCCCTGCTTAAGCACTCCCCAAGGAAAGAGGAGCGAATATGTGCTGACGCACACCAGCGACGATTTCTGATATATAGCTGAGAAAGTTTAAAATGAGGACAAGCTAAATCAGCGAGGAATTTCGACACAATCCTTTTATAAGTTTCCAGCTATTATTATCCTTGACAGGAAAAGGCAACTTGAGTACATCTTTCCCAAAGCTAATATTTATAAAAATGAGGGACCACATGAATATCAAAATAAAAACTATAATGCTCGGAGCTACCTTAAGCAGCGCTTTCACCACATGGGGAGCACATAATCACTTTCCTTCGAAGAATGGCGAACTTTCGAAGGATGGCGGACTTTATAGACCCAGTAATTTTTCACAACCTACTTTGGTACCTTCAGGCTTTCGTACCTCTAGTCAACCTACTTTGGTACCTTCAGGCCCTCATGGAGCTAGTCAACCTAACTTATCTGCCCCGGCATCTCTATCTTCCCCCCCTATTTCTGGGGCACCTTCTACCGGCACATTGAGGGGTCTCAATTTTGGGGCGCCTCCTACACAAGGGGGATACTCTCAACCACTCCCGCCATTTGGGCATGGTTCTCCCAATAGCTCTCAATTTTGGGGAACATTTCCTGCTGTAAATACGTCTCCCTCCTCCTCCAGATGGATTCCCTCTTCTCAATCCCTTACAAGAGATACTGGGGATGATTCCTTTGGAAAAAAGCCAGCAGATAAAAAGTTTTCATATCTTTTTACAGAAAGAACTCATCTTAAGGTTCTTACATCAACCGATGTACTCGAGTTTATAGAGAAAAAAATTGACTCCATTGCCTCAAAAAATGGTCAACACCCCTTTATAAATTTAGCTATAAAACCCAGCCAGGATTATGGAGATACATATTCTCTTACATCTTTGCCTACAGCACCTGTAACACAAAGTGAACCTCTTTGGCTTTCTTTCAATTGTCTCTCTACAGCAACAGATAGTAACTCCAACGAGATATTTTTTTCCCTTCAAAAGAAGATTGAAACTTCTCCTAGCGGTTCTGTAGGATTTCTCTCCTCAGAAAAATGGTTAAATCCAACGAGAACTACAGAAAATGAATTTGATCGATATATGGAAAAGGATGTGTTCACGATGAATCCCTTAGCTGTAACTTGCCTTCTAAGGCAAGCTAGTAACAACATTTGGGGGATCAACTTGCTTTTCTTTACTCCAGCTGTGAAAGTGGGTAATACTTCGAATTACTATGTTTTGGAGAAAGTTCTCAAAGGGTTATCAGGAAGAGCTATTATTGAAGGCCCAGAGGAGGAGCTATCCCTTAGAGATGGTCTAAGATATGCTATCAGAGCTTCTGACGATGTAGTAGACCATGAACTATTCCCAAAGATAGATATCCCTCTTCACAGTGGGCGTCTTAATTGGCAAATTGCAAACTCCCTTAGAAGCCAGGCCAAAGACCCTGCTCAAGTACGAGAAGCTGAGGAAGCTGAAAAATCTTGCCTGAAATCTTGCCCAGATTTAGGAAAGTGGACACAACCTTCAGGTCAGACACACTCTGGAACACAGTCACAATTTTTGCAGACTTCATTCCATATGTCGCCAGCACCTGGAGCACAGTCACAATTTCTCTCAAGATTTTCGCCTGGTGATAGTACAGAATAACAAAATATATAGTATAGATTCCCTTCTGTGATTCCCCCGTGCTTGACACGGGGGCCCATAGCCACAGCCTGGTTGTTGACTTTTGCCCGAGAGAATCACGGGGTGGGGGGTTTTATGCTCATTTTATGTGCTATTATCTATATATAGCTGGAAAATTATAAAAGTATTACATCGAAATTCGTCGCTGGTATGCGTCAGCACACGTCCACTCCGAATTTCTCGTCCTAATTTTAAATTTTTTCAGCTATACAATTATAAAGGACGCGCTCTATCTCACTTTTAAAACAATTAAAGGTCAATGTTCTTGCCACAAATAAATAATTATTTTTTGTAAGTATTTACTTTTTAAATTATTTAAATTAATAAATATTTTTGTATAAAAATAAATATTAATAAATAACAGGAGAGTAATAATGACAAAAAAAGCATCAAATTCTATTAACCGTAGAAGAAAAAAAGGTGTAAGGCCTTTAAAAAAATTAATAAATATTCATACGGAAAAAATAAATGATGATAAAAATTTATCCATTACAGCACATCGTTCTCAGTTTTTAGAAGACCTTAAGAAAGAAATATATCTTCCTTCTTTTCAGATTGATTCATGGTCTGGAACGGCGCTAGACCTTTTATTGTTAACTGAAAAAATTACTCCCAAAATGCATCGGGCAGCTTTGGGATATACTTATTTCTATAGCAAAAATATTAATCATGCCCCGATGAGAGTAGGACAACAATGGGGAGAAGACCTTATTACCTTCGCAAAGCCTAAGTATCATTACATGACGCGCCAATACGTGAATGTAACAGTTGAAGACGAAAACCGTGAATTTGAAGAATTATGGCGTCTTCTAAATACTGAACTACAGCGCGGTCATATAAAGTCTTATTTAGATAAAATAGGGCCTGAGAATAATTTATCGACCATTAAGAGTCTCTTACGGTCAGAACCTGCCTTGCGCAAATTAAGGGAAGGCTTAGAAAAAATGGCAGATCGCATAGAAGACTTGAGGCAAGTGGCCTTAAAGAATCAGCAGCCTCCTTCTCCCATTTTACAAGAAGAATGAAAGAACAAAAAAGAGGGGTAATAAAATGCCACATGACCAAAGAAGATAGCTGAAAAAACTAGGCATTTTTACACCCCGATGTTCCAGCATCGATTTGACCATAAAATTAGGGGCATTTCCAATATAGGTAAGCGCCCCCATAAAAACACAGGCCTGTGAAATAGCAGCCAGTGTTTTTGAAAGAGAGGTTGTAAGAGCCAGTGTATCCCCCCCCGCCATTGCAAAAAATA
>JBMDXI010000043.1:0-29426 GCA_048595075.1 Alphaproteobacteria bacterium | reverse complement strand
CTGGATTTTTTTGAAATATGAATCACTATTCCTGCAAAATCCAGAACTATTTTCGCCTAAAAATCCTTAAAATATTTTCATTAAAAAGAAATGTTCACAGAACCTAGCATGTAAAAAATTGCCTCAGAGACCAGCTGGGATTATTTCATCTTCCTGTTTGGGGAAGGCTGCGCAGGTTAATGCTACTCCATGAAAAATTTCCCTCATTCATCGTGTTTTTGGGGCCATAGGGTGGCGCATTAGAAGAAGGGGGAATACCCCAGCCTGGCGCTACGGACGCAGAAGGAGTACTTGAGGGGCCTGCTGGAGGCATCTGTGGCATATGACTAAACTGATCGGGACCTCCTTCAAAAGAAGTATTGCGTGAGCCTTTATTTACCCCACGATCAGGAGATGGAAGGGGATCTAACGGCCCTAACGGATCTAAAGTTTGCTGAGGCGCAGGCGCGCGAGACGAAGGAGGAGGTGACATATTTCCTGATGGAGGCAGGGGCCCCAAAGGATCATCTAAGAGAGAATCATTCATCAATGGATCGTTTGGCCTAGAGTTTGACGGAAGGGGGGGCAAATTTCCCGCTGGAGGAAGAGGGCCTAACGGGTCATCTAAGAGAGGATCACTTATGGGCATAGAAGGATTGGGTGAAGGAGGGAAAGGCGGCGGAGCCCCAAAAGGGTCATTTGTAGCAGAAGCTGGCGGCGGTAATGAGCCGCCCATTGAAGGACTGCCTGGGGGAGCTACTGGTAAAGAAGAAGGGGGTGTTTTAACAGGAGCAGGCCCTAACTCGTCAGTAAAAGGATCTTCGGAAGTATCCTCTTCCCAATCTTCCTCGCTTAAATCCCCTTCAGCATTTTGATCCTGATTATCAGAAAACTCCGCTTGCGATTTGGTGGGGGCCGCAGCAACAGGTAAGGTACACATCCAGAAGCTTGCCAAAAATAGAATGCAAAGAAAACGAATCATTAATAGAGGCCTCCCCAATTATTTTTTATGCTTATTTATATTTTATAATAAATTATAAAGTTATGCAAATAAGGATCATAGGCTCTTAAAACTTTAGCTTGAAATATCTTATAGCTAATCCGTTATAAAGAGAACACATCAAAATTCGTCGCTGGCGTAGGTCTCTACACGTTCGCTTCGAATTTCTTGTCCTCATTTTAAATTTTCTCAGTTATGTTCTTTGGGCATAGTAGTACAGGTGGAAGCCCAACTCTTTTCAAGGTCAAAGATAACCTGGGCTACTAAACGTTCCGCATTGGAAGCATTAAGAAATAAATCATCGATTTCTGTTGAGGGTTTAGAAATCTCCGCTACATGGAATAGTTGATAAACAGTTTTGGCGAAAATAAAAATGTTGGAGGAGTCTAAACTCAACCTATAATCATAAAGATTTGTACTCTGAGAGGCTTGGTAATTAGTCTTAGTTTTTTTTTCATAAATTTCTTTCCAGTGTGTAAGAGTTTGTTCTACCCTCTCTACTTCCACAGTTTTCAGCCATTTTTCAATAACTTCTTTATTTTTTTTAGCTTTTTCATATAACTTACTAGCCTTTTCTATGTTAGCCATTACATGGTGATTCACCCCTGTTTTCTGGCAATACACTAATAGTGCGTTTATTCTCTCTCCAAGATCTAGGTGACTGATTTGGTCTGCCCAAGCTATGTAACGCCACCTTAAAATGTAGATCATCAGAAGATCGCCATTTTTAATATAATTTAAAGGATCATTTTGGTTGTTACTTTGTATTTTAAGAAGATTCAGTGAGGGTATTATAAGATGAGGATCAGAAATTCCTGCACCTTCTATTTGTACGGGCGCCACACTATCAAAGTGTTCATCTCTTTTCCAACGGTCATCTTCTTCCACATTTATCTCTTGCAGAGTGGGAAAAATTTGCTTCAGGTGGGGGGAAACACATTTTTGCCAATTAAGGAAGAAGTTCTTTCTTCCTGATATCCTTTTTTCTTCTTTCTTTTTCTGCTTTGCTTCTTCTGCTGTTTCCTCAGCCCGTCTTTGTTCCTCTTCCAGACGATGCTGTTCCTCAGCCCGTCTTTGTTCCTCTTCCAGACGTCTTTGTTTTTCTTCATCTCTACGTGCTTTTTCTGCAGCAGCGGCGGGTTGCATTTCTTTAAAGTTTTTCCGCGCCATAGATCCCCTAAACGCAGCTTGGATTGTTGTTGCTGCTTTACCTTCTTCTTCCTTCCGTCTTTGTTCTTCTTCAAGACGATGCTGTTCTTCTTCGTCTCTACGTGCTTTTTCTTCAGCAGCGGCCTCTTTCATAGCTTTAAACTTTTGCCGCGCCATATATCCCCTAAACGCAGCTTGGATTGTTGTTGCCTTATCGTAGGGGAGTTTTCTCAAAGCCTTATCCTCCGCAGCCCGCTGGTCTTCAATTGATTGTAGGGCTGCCATTCGTTGTGCAGATTTTGCCTCAGCTGCTGCAATACGATCTTCTTTCAATTTCTTTTCCTGCCTTAACCTCTTTAATTCAGCCTTAGCCTTCATCACAGCAGCTATCTTCTTTCCAGCTTTCATCCGCGCTATTTCTTCCGCCTTTTGCCGCTCTGCCGCAGCTAAACGCCTAACCTCCTCTTCTGCTCGTCTCTGCTCTTCTTCAAGACGCTGCTGCTGCTCTGCCTCAGCTCTTTGCCTTGTTCTTTCTTCTGCTTCACGGGCCGCTTTTTCCGCTTTTATTCGCGCCTCTTCTTTCTCTCTCTGTACCCTTTCTTCCAACTCTTTCTGAACAAGTTCTTGTTCGGCCCTTTTTCGTGCCTCTTCTGCTGCTATCTGACCTTCTGTATTTCGAAGATTTACCTTAATTCCTGTATTTTCTCTTCTTTTTTTCGCCCCTTGTTCGGCCTTTCCCAACTTCTCAGACATATTAAATCCTGAAGCGTCAAGATAAAGACTTAGTTTTGATACGGAAGCTTGGGGCGTTCCTGGCGTGGCCTCTATTTCTCCATCTATAATTCCTTTAATCTGTCGACATAAAGCTTTCCAGTTAGCTTCATTTCTTTTCTTTATCTCATCTAAGCGTTGTGTCGCTTTATCTGTTTGAAATTGTCCTCTAGTATTTCTTGCGTCGTTTATTAACTGTTCTAACGTAAGCCATTCTTCTTTCTGTCCTTCAGACCCGCTCTGCATCATTGTTGGAGCCGGAGCCTCAGGTTTTGTTCTAGGCCGTGGAGCTGGAGGAGGCGCTTTTCTTTGTGAAACTTCTTCACTCTTTATTTCTTCTTGTCTTCTTGGCATGTCCCCAAAATAGGCCCGCCCTTTTGTTAGAGAGCAAAAACTCTTAATATCTCTCGCCTTATTTGCATGGGCCCCAAAACTAGCTATTTTATCTTCTGTCAGCATCCTTGCTTGGCCACATATTTGGCTATAGTTTACGGGGTTGTCCTGTTTTAAAGAGATTAATACATCTTTAGGATTATCTGTCCCTACAACATCCTCTAAACTCAGCCACTCTTCTGCATATCTAAGTTCTTGTATTTTTTTTCTTCACTTCAGATAGACGTCTCTCAACCTGTCTGTTTTTTGCCAAGGCTTTTCTACGGTACGGTGAACTATAAGAATTTATACCCATTCCCATAAATAGGCCCATAATTCCAATCATTCTTAAATAAGTTCTTAAGCTATTTTCCATGTTAGCGCTTCCCCTGTTTTTTTATTTTATACTCTCTTATCTTATCCTTCCCTCCCTCCAATCGGCAAGGGTTTTTTTATAGGTTCAGGGTATACAATACAAAATAAGTTCTTGACATTACTGATTAATAATATTAAAATTTGGATGAGCATTTGTCTAGCTTGAGTTAGGCAATATGTAGGATAAAGTTATTGAAAAAGGAGAAGTTAAATGAAATACACACATTTTTTATTAACAATTTTTCTCACCATAATAACTGTAGAAGGACAATGTGCATCTGTCCCTCCATTTGAAGAAAAATTATCACGGGGGGAAAGGGTAATTCTAACTGCCGTAACCCTGGAAACTGCTGGTCTACCCGTTCAGGACGCTCTTGTAGGAGCAGTAGCCCTAGGAGCGATAGGATACGTTATGAGAAAATATTGGGGCTCCGAGACGGACGCTCCTCCTACAACAACCCCTAGCGCCCCCTCACAATCATCACCCCCGCAACCTCAACCTGTTAATAATACCACCTTTAATAATACTATTGAGCAATTAAATCTCGATATTAACCTCGATCTAGATAAGCCGAAACAAGAATCACCAAGACAACAACCTCCATCACCCAGGGCAAATTCTGGGGCTAGCAAAACATTACCGCCAGCTAAGGCTGTGCCCCCCTCTCTTAATGGCCCCCGATGCGTCATATCATAGGAGAGGTATAGATAAGTAGCATTGCTGTCGTGTGATTCTCTCGAATTTGTCTCCTTAATCTAAGATCAAGGAGGGCATCGAGAGAGCCACGAGCAGCGTATCAAACTTCATATTTATTATAGCGCGTCTATAGGTATTCTGAAATTAAGGAGATAAAGATGAGAATTTTGATTATTTTAATAGGCTTTCTAACAATTACTTCCCATAACAATTTGTGGGCTGGGTTTTCCTCTCAAGAGACTTCTCCTGCCCCGGAAAAGGATAAATTTCTACGCCCTCTGGTTGTTCTTATAGAGGGAGAGAGAATGCCCCTCTCTTCTGTTTCTACAGAAGAAACCTTTGGTGAGTCTTTCTTAAAAACATTAATGAAAGGATACAAAAGCGCACATAATACACTTGAACATACTTTGCTAGGAATAGTGACGCTCCCCTATTATATTTATACACATCCCGGTGAGATGATCATGATGAGCTTGCTAAGCCTGGGAATTTTTCAAGTGATAGAGGGCGTTTTTTCTCTCTTTCTAGGACCCCTCAAGCCTGCCTCTCTCGTTGAGACCGGATCTCGCCTCTTCCTCTCCTTCCCCAACGGCCTCCACACCATGTCGATCACGGGAGCACCATTCGAGTATAGTGTAAGTTAACCTAGGTAGGCGGTGTAAGATGAGAATTTTGATTATCTTAATAAGTTTTTTAACAATTACTTCACATAATAGGGTATGGGCTGCGACTTCTCCTGAAACGGAGGAGTCCTCCAAACACCCTCCCCCTACTCAGAAGGAGAGTAGGCACGTTGATCGGCTGTACATTAAACCAACACTAGGTAGTATAGCTATAACTTCATTGGCACTCACGCTAAAAACCTTAAAAGAGGACGAGAATTTAAGGCAGCAAGTGAGTAAAATTATGTTGTTGCCAATGTGGGAGGATATCTGGGAGAATTGTATGCTATAAAAAGGAGGGATGCCCTTTTTTCATTTATTTCCCAAGGAGGGTCAAATCTACAATAAAAGTCCTGACCCTTCCCATAAAACAGCATGCGCTTCTGCAGTATATTCCCCTGTTGCTTGATGAAGTATTAAACCCGAGCGGAATGTATTTGCAGAGCGCACATCTTTACGACCGCGAATGAGGCAACGGCTGGCCATCTGTCCCTGTTTAGGCCATAAAGGAAAAACGATGATTTCCCCCAGGTCGCGCATAGATTGTAACGCCTGGGGCAAATAAGCTGCAGGATAAATTAAACTGATATACCCCCGGGGACGGGCCATTTTAATACAAAATTTCATCCAACCTTCCAATGTCATGTTTATTTGTGAGCGCGCTAAAGCCCTTTCCACTTGAGGAGACACAGCCGAACTATCAAAATAAGGGGGGTTAGTCACCACATGATGAAAAGTACCTGGCGGTAAAGTGCTTTTCTCGAAAGAGGTGGCCATGAACTGTGTGCGCTGAGCCAGCCCATTCAGATGGGCATTTTGTTCTGCCAATTTAATGATATCTGCCTGACAGTCAATCCCTACGAATTCAGCCTCAGGTAAGCGGTAAGCCCCACATAAACTAACTGTTCCCACGCCGCACCCAACATCCAACACTTTCCCTTTTAGGCCCGCAGGTAAAAAAGCAGCCAAGAATACAGCATCGCTGCCAGCTCGATACCCTCGCTGCGGTTGAAGAATTTTTAGCTTTCCTCCTAAAAAATTATCTGATGTATGCATTTTTAATATATAGCTAAACTTTTCAAAGTTGGGTATAAGTTTAAAAAGATTTTAGAAAAATACATGGTGTCTAGTCTTCTTCCACAAACTGTTGTTAACCCTTTTTTTGAGGAAGTTTCTACTTATTTAAAAGAAGACTTAGAAGGCGTCCATCATAAAATCTGTACCAATCTATCCCAACTCCCCCTTATTAATAAAATTGCTCACCACTTAGCTAAGCCGAAAGGAAAAAGGATTCGCCCTATTGTGGCTCTCTTATGCGCACGTCTTTCTAACTATCAGGGGACTCATCATATTGATCTGGCAGCCTCTATTGAACTGATCCACATGGCGACTCTTTTACATGATGACGTGATTGACCAAGGGGCTTATCGCCGCAATCTTCCGTGTGCTCATACCATTTGGGGCAATCAAGCCACCATTCTAGGGGGCGATTATTTATTTAGTTATGCTTTCCATATGATCTCTCATCTTAACTCTTTACCTATTCTGAAGAGCCTCTCAGAAGCAGCTGTTGCCATTGCAGAAGGGGAAGTTTTACAACTCAGTATGGTAGGCAATTTTTCCATGACCCAAGAAACTTATTTTAAAATTATTCGCTTAAAAACCGCTTCTCTTTTTTCTGCTGCTTGTGCCATGGGTTCTTTCTTAGGCAATGGCACCCATCACACCGTTTTAGCTACTTATGGACTTGAATTAGGGATACTCTTTCAATTGGTTGATGATCTATTAGATTACCACTCCGATAAAAATAAAATCGGGAAAACTATTTATAGTGATCTGAAAGAAAAGAAAATGACCCTTCCTCTTTTATGGCTTTATGAGCAATGTAACGATCCAGAGCAGGCGTTTCTCAGACAAATGGTAGAGGCCCCTAAGCTTACATCCTCGGCTGTAAACAAAGTAACGCAGCTTATGGAATCATATAAAATTTATTCCCAACTGAAGACCTTTATTAAGCAGCAATGCCTAAAAACCCTTACCATCTTAGAACCGTTGCCCTCTTCTCAAGAAAAGTCTTTTTTAAAGGGAGTAGCTAACTTTTGTGCTGAAAGAATTTATCAATAGTTCCCCTATCTTCGTTAGGAAGGAAGGTTTAGGCTTCTGAATGTCAAGCAAGGCAAAAGTAAAAAAATCTGGCCTTCGCATTTTGGCCATTTTAATATTTTTTAGCAATCCTTACAGCATCTTCCCAGAATTTCTTAAAGTCCTCAGCACTTATATCTTGGGGGACAGAATCAATGCTATTTTGATACTCAATCCCTAAAAACTGCACAGTGGGAAAATTTTCCTTAAGTGTTTTCTCTACTTTTTCAATATCTTTTTTCTGTGAATCTATCATAACAATAACCTGGGGGAAAAACCCATATAGACGCTGGTCTGCCCTTTCTTTAAAATAAGCAGAGGGCTTGATGTTCTTTATTATTCCTACTTGATTGAGGAAGACTGACAAAATTTCTCCCTTATTTGCTCCAGGATTATGTTTCCCATTTGTAGAAAGGATTCCATGGTAGAGAAGAGGATACCCTTTTAAATACCGAGAAAATTTTGAGCCATTCCAACTATCAAAATAGGGAACCACACGCCCTTTAAAAGTTTTGAAATCAAATCCTTTTGTCTGTAAAAAGTCTCTTAACTTAAAAATATATTTATTTCTAGAATCCTTTGATTCCCCACTCGGAGAGGTAGTAAGCCCTAACATGGCAACTCCTAATTTCTCGAGAGAACGAAAAGTTTTAAGGGTGGTTTTTTCCACATATTTTTGGGGGACTTTAAGAGTTATAAGCGGCATCACATAATCCTGTTGGGAAGAAGTGAGTTGGCTCAACATCTCTTGATAAATTTTTTGATGCTTTTCCATGTTCAAAGGTTGCAAAGCGGGGTGATTGGGCTGAAGGAGGGTGTTATCTACATCCATCACTACCAAAACCTTCTCGGGTTTATGGTTCTTGAGAAAGCTCTCTACTCTCAACTGGACATCTTCTATTTTCTTTATAGAAATTATATCTGCCTGCGCAAGGGTAGAAAATAAAAGACTTATAATTATTTTTTTAATCATTTAGTAAATCTCACTTTTTAGATTTATAAATTATGATTTCTGACACGTTAGCTCCTTCCATGCTACTGCAGGAGGGTGCGCCCTTCAGCTTCCAGTACTTTGACAGTGTCATCTGCAAGGGATGAATTTTCTCTTAATGCATAAATCCAATCTGCTATTTTTTTAAAAAAGGCGCTATCAATAATTTTTCTTTCCCAACCTTTGATGCCATTATCTAACTTCAGCATAAGGCTATCTTTCTCAACGGTAGCATTATTCCGATGATGCCACCTTAAAATGTTGTTAAATCCTACCTGTTCAGCATTGACCAAGGCTATATGCTGCGGGTTTTTAAAATATGTGATCCCCAGCAAAGACTGATCATATTGATGCCGTTGGTTGGGAAAGGTTGTGTGGGGCAAAATAAGTTCTTCCCGTTGGCAGTAATCCAGCCATTGTTGAATAAATCGACGGGTAATGGTCGTATTTTTCATTATTAAAAGGCCTGCCCAAATAACAGGAGCTTCATAAGCCGCTGGCGTATCACATCCTGTGGCTATGCGCGTTTCTTTCACTGTAAGTTGCCCTAATGTTCCCCCTTCTTCCTTACTATAAGCTGCTAACACCATATCATGGTTTTTTAAGAGATATAACAAAGGGGTCATATCCCCTTTTACAATAAATCCACTATCACAATAGACTACATAAGCATTTTCAGGGACTTGTTTCAGGGTTTTCATAATCGCCCATGGTTTCCATAACCACAATCCTGCCCCCGCCTTTTGGGAAAGAAGCGTTTTATTTCGGGCTGCAAAATCTGCATCAATAAAATGACGCCTATAGTTAAAAAAGTAACTAATCCCTTTTTGCAACCCTGAATAAACTAACATTTTTTGATTTTTTAAAAATACCTCAGGGCCATCCGCATAAGAAACTAAATAGACAGGTTCTTTAATTTCATTTTCTAAGGGTGTTTTGGAAAGATCACTCATAAAAAAGGCATGCATAAAAATGTATGCAATGACTATAAGAATTAAAAAACTTGCCACCATTGCTATTTTAAAAAAAGCATTCGTTAATTTTTGCATGAGAGACCCTGGTAAAATAAGCGAGCAATCCAACGGAAAATTGCACTATCTATTATTCGAAATTCCCAATTACGGATCCCACTACCAATTTTATTGACAAGGCTATGATCTGCTTCAGCAGGATGACGGTGATGGAGGCGAAAATAATTTTTAAAAGCCACCTGTTCAGCTGAAAGAATGGCAATCCCCTGCGGATGCAAATAGTAAGTAATTCCTAGCAAGGACTGATCATGGCGATGAAACTCTGTGCGACGCTCATCTTGCAAGTTGAGCCCCTCGCCATCCAAAAGTAAATATTTTTGTTCGCACAAATCAAGCCAAGTTTGAATAAATTTTCGCGCACGAGGGGTGTTTTTGATAAGAATGACCCCGCTTAAAATGGCGTAAGAATTGAGACATCTGGAAGTTGTACACCCTGTTTTGGTAAGAGCCTCTTTTTTGGTCTGTATTTGCTGGGTAAAGGTATTTTTGCTTTCATATCCAATCAGCAATACGTCATAAGTTTTTAATAAATTGAGCACCGGCTGGGGATTTCGGAGTATCACAAAGCCGCTATCACAATAAATAATATAGGCATTTTCAGGTGTTTTTTTAAGAGCATCCCTGATAATCCAGGGCTTCCACACCCAGTAACCTGCCCCCCTTTTCAACGCCAAAACTTCCTTATGTTTTTCAACAAATGTTGGGTCTAAAAGATGCTTCTTATAATTAAAGAAATGACTAATCCCATGTTGAAGGCCTGAATAGGCTAACATCTTTTGATTTTGATGAAATACCTCGGGGCCATCCGCATAAGAGACAAGATAAACTGGTTCTTTAATTTCTTTTTGCACAGGAGCCTTGGAAATGTCTATCAAGAAAAAAGCGCGTGCAAAGATGTAGGTTGTTAAAGCAAGGGCTAACATTCCTATGATTCCCACTAAAAAGAATAAATATTTTTTCATAACTTGCCCACTGCGTAAAACGTTAGGAAAATAACATATCTAAAAATCATTTACCATCCATCTATAAAAAATTTTCATTGCTCTTCGTGAAAAATCTTCATACTCTACTCTCATGTTACATGATTATTTAAATAAAAAATTATTAGCTATCACAGGTTTAAGTATTTTAGCGTTTATCCTTTCTGTGCTGTTTATTCGTGAACCTGTACTGATGGCACCTGATTCAGCCGGTTATTTAGGATTTGGGATACAACGTCCTTGTGGATATCCTTTCTTTCTTGCTGGATTTAAAGCTATCTTTGGTTCTTTTGCAGCCCTCCCCTTTATACAACTTGCTTTCTATTATGGAGCCATGGCTTATTTAATAATGTCTCTCACCCATCTTACCCAAAAGTGGATCTATATGTTATTGGCTTTTGCAGGGCTTGGGGTTAATTATCCCTTTATCAAAATGGCTTTCTTTATCTTGCCTGAGTCTATATCAATCTCTTTATTGATGCTTACGTTGGCTGTTTTTTTACGCTTTTGCGTTACACGCCATATTAAATATTTGATATGGGGGATTACCTTTATAAGCCTAGGTTTTCTTTGTAAACCTGTTTTTAAATTCATGCTGGTCCTGCCTGCGATGATGCTTATTCTTTTCTTCAGAGAACGCTTCACAGTAAAAAATATGATGATTATTTACATCCCTGCTGTAATCTTTGGGGGACTGGGCAGTGGGGTTCAGTATCATAAACATAGATTTTGGGGAACAGAAGATTTTCTAGGGCATAACTTACTCGGTAAAGCAGGCTTAGTTGCTGCCAAAAATACTCCCTCAACCATGCCCCCTTTTATGACCCCCTTTGAAGAAGAATCACTTAGAATTCAAGCATTTCTTCAGCAGGCCCCTTGGAAGCTAAAATTTGTTTTAAAGTGCCCCCTCTATGACCACATGAGATATCCTTTCTTAGGAAAAGTTGCAACAACAACAGAATTACGTTTAACTGATCGCGATTATCAAACATTGGCTTTTGAAGTTATACAACATAATCCGTGGGAGTATCTGCAGGATGTGGGTCTTAATTATATTGCTGCTTGGGGATTGTTAGAATTACGCACTACAGCAGAAACAGAGCAACTATATGCATTTTTAGACCAGCATCGCACTGATATCCCTTCCCCTATTTTTGACTATTTCCAAGGTTTTCGTTTTTTCAAAAGATACTACGGAGATATAGCTGCATATGTTACCCGTTTTTTCATGGGGCTTGCTTGCCTTTTTAGTGTATATTTTGGAATGGTCGGGCTTTATAAAGGTGTGAGAAGAAAAACTATTTCTAATGCAGAAATTTTCGGTTTTTTAGCTGCTAGCATTGTACAGGGGGGATTCGTGACAATTTGCCTCCTGCAAGCTGCGCTTCCTCGTTACATATTGCTATTTTGGCCTTGTATCATTTTGCTTCTTGTTTTAGGATGCAGAGAATTGATTTTGAGAGTATACCCTTACTATGAAAAAGCCTGAAATCGCTGTCCTAATTCCCTGTTATAACGAAGCTGTTACTATTTACAAAGTAGTGAAAGATTTTCAAAAGAGCCTTCCTGAAGCAACAATTTACGTAGGCGACAACAATTCAACAGATGACACAATTTCTGAAGCTAGAAGAGCGGGTGCCATCGTCTTTCAAGAGACTTATCAAGGGAAAGGCAATGTGGTGCGTCGTTTATTTCGGGAAGTGCAAGCGGAGATCTATTTAATGGTAGATGGGGACGACACTTATGATGTCCACTTAGCAGCCCAGATGGTAGAACAAATGCAGGGCCATGCCTATGATATGATTGTGGGGGTGCGATCCCTGGATAAAGAGGCTTATCCCACCGGCCATATGATCGGGAATAAACTTTTTAATTGGATTTTAAAGCTTATTTTCAACAGCCATTTTACAGATATTTTTTCAGGATATCGGGTATTTTCCAGAAGATTCGTAAAGTCTTTTCCATCTTTATCAGCAGGCTTTGACATTGAAACTGAACTTTCTATCCATGCTTTAGAAATGAAATGCCCTGTCAAAGAAATACCTAGCATTTACCGAAAAAGGCCTGAGGGTTCGCACAGTAAATTAAGCACCTGGAAGGATGGTATCAAAATCCTGTGGCGGATGGGAATCCTTTATAAAGAAATGCGCCCTTTTATGTTTTTCTTCCAAATTAGTTTCGTATTTTTTATCATTGCCACTATTTTAGGGTATCCTATTATTACCCACTACTTGGAAACTGGGCTCGTTCCCCGCTTTCCCACCGCTCTACTGGCTGCAAGTTTGGTCATCATTTCCATGTTGAGCTTAACGTGTGGGTTAATTTTAGAAAGCTTGCATCAAGCCCGTCGCGAAACAAAAAGGTTATTTTATCTCAATGCGTAGATTAGCTATTATTTCTTCTATTGTTCTTATTCTGCCATTAGTGGTATGGAGCTATGTTAGCCAGTACTCACAAACTCTTGTGACATCTAAAGGGGAAACATTTCAGATGGTTCCTATGCAAGATACAGAAACAGACCTCAAAGGATATATTAGCATTCTTACTGATCCTGATACAACCAGCACGATGCGGGATTTAAAACCGTGGCCTGTGCCCATGGTAAAAAGTACCTTTGATTACTATATTGCATCCTGGACAGCCTTTGAGGACTTAAAAAAAGCTGGATTAAAGCCTCCTGTGATGGGTGTATGCTTTTTAATCCACACCAAGGATGGTAAAGTTATTGCTTCAGGGGGGGTACAACGATCAACCCGAGGAGAAGGCCCCGCAGAAATTTATTTCGTTATTTTACCCCCTTATCGCAATAAAGGTCTTGGCACCGTCTTTGCACAGGCTATCATGAAGTTTTCTGAAACCCAATTTGGACGCCAAGTAATGGAGGCTATTGTAAGGCCTACTAATACCCCTTCTAAAAAACTGTTGGCTAAATTGGGCTTCAGCCCCGTATTAGAAAAAGGAAAGCCTGTTATTCACAATTTTCCCCAATGGAATAATACCGAATACGCTGTGTATAAATATACCCCTTCGAAGAAATAAACCCCCCTTAAATATATTTAGAAGTAGGTTTACGCTCAGATAATGGATAGAAATTAAGCTCAAAGTTTAAACTTTTCCTCATTTCTTCAATATCAAATGTGTGTGAAGTTATCACACCTTTTAGCGTAATCTCAGGGAGTTGTAAATAAAAAGGGTGACCAACATTATTTATAAAGTAGTAGACTTTTTGAGCAAAAACTCTGTCTGTGCCCGTTTCCGGGTTTTTATCCCATAAAGAAATGGTCATTGATTTATAGTCACCACACTGTTCAGGCTTAATATCTAGTTTATAGGGTTTGTTAGGAACTTTCCCCTCAAGAAACGACAAAGAAGATTGCTCTCTTCTATTTATATTTTTATTTAAGTATAAAGCTTCATCTAGGTGGCAGGCCTGACTATTCAGTGCCAAAATTAAGGAACCTCCTGCTATAATTGCTGTATATAGTAATTTTTTCATAATTTCCTCTCCTTTTTATTGTTATATTAATATTGGTATAATATTAACTCTACACGAACAATATTTAATATTGAAGTATACTTTAACCTATAATAAAGAATTATTTATATAAAAGAGGGATTTTTCTGCGAATCCAAAGGTCTGTCTATATTGGCTGCACAATCAGATGATGTTTCTTGCCAATGGATAGTTTTATGACCCCGGGGTCTTGGATGAATTCAAGCGTAATAAGCATATTTTCGTCACTTACTTTCGTACCATTAACAGATACGCCCCCGCCGCGAATAAGCCGGCGGGCTTCCCCTTTACTAGCAGAAAGGCCAACATGGGCAAGTAAATCAAAAATAGGCATCCCTTGTGTCAGAAGATCAGATGAGAGTTGCACGACAGGAAAACCTGTCTTTAAGATGGGCGTTCCGTTGGCCTCATACCCGCTTACCTCTATATGCAGTGGTTGGCCTTCACGAACTTGCTGAATGCTGGCATGAATAGGTTCTATGGCTGAGGTCCCGTGAGTTAAGGCAGTAACCTCATCTGCTAATAGAATTTTTAAAGCATTCAGTTCTTGGCCGGTGGTAGTTTTATATTGATCAATTTCGGACACAGATTTATCTGTAAAAATTTTCAAGAAGGGTAAGACATCTGCATCTTCCACATTCCGCCAAAATTGCCAAAAATCGAAAGGAGGTAATTGGTCTGCGTTAAGCCACACCGCACCTGCCTCCGATTTACCCATTTTTTTTCCAGAACTTGTCGTCAACAAAGGATATGTTAAGCCAAATGCTTCTTTATTTTCAACACGACGAATAAGTTCTACTCCATTAAGGATATTTCCCCACTGATCAGAGCCCCCCATTTGAAGGAGACATTTATGATGGCGGTATAGTTCTAAGAAGTCATAGCCTTGAAGAATCATATAATTAAATTCTAGGAAACTAAGGGACTGTTCTCGCTCTAGGCGCAGCTTGACCCCCTCAAAGGTGAGCATACGATTGACAGAAAAATGACGCCCATAATCACGTAAGAAGTCCAGGTAATTTAGCTTCCCCAGCCATTCATCGTTATTAAGCATAATGGCATCTGAAGAGCCTTCACCAAACTTCAAATAGCAACTAAAGATTTTGTGGATGCTTTTTAAATTTTTTTGAATAGTTTCTTCAGTGAGAAGAGGACGCGCGGTATCTTTGAAAGAAGGATCACCTAGCTTTGTAGTCCCTCCTCCCATAATAACAATAGGCTTATGCCCATGGCGTTGGGCAATTCGTAAGGCCATAATGGGCATAAGGTGCCCCACATGGAGACTAGGAGCAGTAGCGTCAAAACCAATATATAAAGCAATAGGCCCCTGGGCTGTAAGAGTGTCTAATTCTTCCAGGTTCGTGCCTTGGTACATGAGACCGCGCGCTGAGAGTTCCTGCAAAAATGGTGATTTAAATGACTGCATACGAATCCTTTTATTGAAGTTTTAGCCTCTTATTTTTAAGGCAAATGGGAATGAAAATCAAGTATCATACGGCGGCCCACAAATAAGCGCATGGAACAGCCCATAGATTTTTTCCAAAGGGGAGAATATGTTCCCCTGTATAGAGTACGATACCAACAAATGGTCGGGTCTTTGCAATACTATTTTGAAACCAAATAAGATGTTTAAAGTCCTCTCGGGCGATGCTAGACCCTGCTTTTACCTCTATTCCAAGCAAAGCTGTATTATCTTTTTCAATTAAGAAATCTATTTCCCTATTCTCTCGATCTCTATAGTGATACATTACATAGGATCCATCACTTGCATCAATTTGAGTCGCGAGCTCGTTATAAACAAAAGTTTCTACGATTTTACCTGAGCGATCACTATCTAAAAGAACCTCTTCAATATTCCATCCCAATAAAGAGCATATAAGGCCGCAATCTGTTACAAATAGCTTTGATTGACGCCCAATCCGTTGATAGTCCGTTTTTATCCAAGGTGGTAACTTTTCAACTAAATATAATATTTCTAAAGCATTTAAATAGACTTCCAAAGTAGGACGCCTAATGGATAAATGAGCGCCAATCGCCGACACATCCATAAATTTACTCGACCAAGCACAAACAATTTTTACTAAATCTTGCATGATCTCTATTTTATGAATATGAGAGATATCTCGTAAATCTCGTTCTAAAATAGCATCAATATAGTCTTTATGCCATTTTCTTCTGTGCTTAGCCTGGAGTCTTAGCACCTCAGGGAACCCTCCGGCAAAACAATAATTTAAAATTTGTTCTTTATCTTCTCGATAAGTTTTTTGCTGAAACTCTTGAGCAAAAGCTCTGTTTAAGAAGAGGGGAGGCGCCTCTTGAATTTCAGCTTGGGTTAATGTTCTTAATCTTATTTTTTGGATACGCCCTGCTAAAGATTCATAGCTATTGGGAAGAGCATTAATATTAGCAGAGCCTGTTAGCAAATATTGGCCATTCCTATTATCTTCGTCCACGACTTTTTTAATAGCTTGCAGTAAAAGAGGGGCTTTTTGTACTTCGTCGATAACCATTACTCCTTCAGCATTTTTTACAAACCCTTGAGGATCTGCTTCTGCTGATTTTAACAAAGCAATATCATCCAATGTTCTATAAACTGTATTTTGTATTGGAAGGTGGCGAATAAGAGTGGTTTTCCCACATTGGCGAGGGCCATTTAATAAGAGTACTCTGCGCGCATGAATAGCATTGAGTATAGAGGCCATTTGAAAGCGTTTTACGAAGTCTGTCATTTTTATAACGATAACATATCATCCGCAAATTTTAAAGAATTAATTCCGCGATTTTACTAAAATGTAGCCCGCGATTTTATCATTTTAAAGAAAAGAATCTCTTATTTTATAGGGACGAGGTATACCTACTCTACAGGGACTATTTCAAAGGTAACATGGGTTGCTTTTTTATCATCCACTTTACATCGAATGGTAAGCTGTTCATTGCCACGGATAAAAATAAATTCATCAGCTGATCTTTTCTGAGCAAACTGCCACCCTAAATTGGGTAATACATCCTTGTAGAAGCTAGCAACTTCTACAGTCGACGCATCTGTGATAAAATAATTAATTAAGACGCGGCCTTCAGGTTTATCAAAAACGACAGTTTCACCTATCTGGCCAAAGCCTTCCATCAACGGAAGGTCTTCGGTACCGGGCACATAAAGCGTCTTTGCTTGAAGATTCAAACACAACCACACCATACAAATATTAAAAATTTTGAAATTCATCTTTCTTTGTTTGTAACGCTTTATTCGCCTGATCACAAGAATTTTATTGCAAGAAAAAAAGGGGACAGATAGAGTCAGCGTATGAGCCAACCATCTACAGATTTTGGATTTAAAAAAGTGTCCTCTGAGACTAAAGCCACCCTTGTGAAAGACTTATTCGATAAGGTGGCTGGTCGTTATGACCTGATGAATGATCTGATGAGTTTAGGACTCCATCGTCTCTGGAAAAAGGAATTTATCAAAAGGATTCCAGCTAAACCCGCGATGCATTTGCTCGATTTAGCCGGGGGGACGGGCGATATTGCCCTAGGAATATTGGCTCGATATGCTTATTTGCGACCTTCTATTACCGTTTGTGATCCCAGTTTAGAGATGCTCACTAAAGGCAAAGAAAAATCCTTTAATAAAAATCTTTTTAAGGACATAGAATGGATAGAAGCTTCCGCTGAACAACTCCCTTTTCCTGATGAAAGCATGGACATATGTACCATGGCATTTGGCTTGAGAAACGTCACAGAAAGAAATCGTGCCTTAGATGAAATTTATCGGGTATTAAAGCCAGGTGGTTGCTTTTTATGCCTAGAGTTTAGTAAAGTACACCCGCAATTACGATCCCTTTATGATTTATATTCTTTTTCAGTGATTCCGCAATTGGGGAAATGGGTAGCCAAAGATCAAGCTGCTTATGAATACCTGGTCGAAAGTATTGCAGCCTTCCCTTCCCAAGATCAAGTAGTTGAACTTTTTCAAGCAGCCGGGTTTATGAACGTTCATTATACAAATTTAACCCACGGCGTTGTCGCCATACATGAAGGATGGAAAAAATGACCTCACCCTTAGAAATTGCCATAAAAGTGTTAGAACATGGTGTCCATATAGAACTGCCTGCCTACGCAACCCCTCATAGCGCGGGGATGGACTTAAGAGCAGCCATTCAGGAAGATATTTTATTACAACCATTAGAGCGCACCATCATCCCCTGTGGCTTTTCGATTGCTTTGCCGTTAGGGTACGAAGCCCAAGTAAGGTCACGCTCTGGATTGGCTGCAAATCATGGTGTTATTGTTTTAAACGCGCCCGGCACCATCGATGCTGATTATAGAGGAGAAATTAAAGTTATTCTTATTAATTTAGGGTCAGAACCCTTTAAGATCAGCGCGGGCATGCGTATTGCCCAACTTGTAATAGCATCAGTAGTCCAAGCCAAATGGTGTGCTGTGCCTGAATTTGTCGAAACAACTCTACGAGCTGATCAAGGCTTGGGATCAACGGGGACTCAATGACCGACCATATTGAAATTTTCACCGATGGAGCCTGTAGTGGAAACCCAGGGCCCGGCGGATGGGGGGCGTTGCTACGGTATAAAAATCATGAAAAAGAAATTTCTGGATTTGAAAAAGAAACTACTAATAACCGCATGGAACTGATGGCTGCTCTAAAAGCTCTAGAATCCCTTAAAAAAGACCTAGAGGTTCATTTATATACCGATAGCGAATACTTAAGAAAAGGTATCCTGGAATGGATGCCTCAATGGAAAAAGAATAACTGGAAAACAGCCGCCAATAAGCCCGTCAAAAATAAAGATTTATGGGAAGTTTTAGATCACCTTAATCAGAAAAATAAAGTTCAGTGGCATTGGATAAAAGGTCATGCAGGCCATGCTGAAAACGAACGCGCTGACCAGCTAGCAAGGATAGCCATTGAAAAACATTCCTAATCTGTTGTCAATTTTGCGTTTAGTCTTAACAGGTGTTCTTGTTTACCGCCTAGTTAATGGAACCTTTAATGGGATCGTTCTTTTATTTTGCCTTGGATGTATCACAGACTTTCTTGACGGATATTTAGCCCGTCGCTTTCACTGGCAAACCAAGGTGGGGGCCATTTTAGACCCCCTAGCTGATAAACTATTTATAGGGGGGCTTTTTTATGTGTTAGGATTTGGGTTGCAGCTTTTCCCCGCATGGTTAGTGATGTTAATCATAGGGCGCGATCTTTTAATTGTAACCGGAGTTGTCGCTTTACACGCATCCAAACGTCTGACTAAAATAGCCCCCTCGTTTATCAGTAAATTTAACACAGCCCTTCAAATGCTACTTATCTTTGCAGGCCTCTTGTTTGTAGAGTATGGGATTGCTTTTCCTGAACTTTTGTTTTTGATCATTCTCGTCGCGGTGACAACGGTTATGTCTTTGTGGGGCTATAGCCGACATCTTATAAAAATATTACATCGGAAATCGTCGCTGGCGTAGGTTAACTACGCGTTCTCTCCTCTTTCCGATGTACTACTTTTAAACCTGTCTAGCTATATATAAATTCAGTTCTTCTTCCTAAAAAATAATTTTATCCTGAAAACGATATTTATAGTCAATAGCCTATAGAATGAGCATAAGAACCCCCCTTCGTGATTCTCTCGGGCGGGACCCAAGAGTCCGTTAAATAACCTGCAACATGGCTGTAGCTATAGGGTTATAGACCCCCGTGTCGAGCACGGGGGAAACACTACGGGGTAATTGAACTCTCTATTTTATACTCACTTTAAATTGATTTATCTATAGCTGAGAAAGTTTAAAATGAGGACGAGAAAGTCGGAGCGACCGTGTGCTGACGCACACCAGAGACGAATTTCGACGTAATAATTTTATAAGTTTCCAGCTATATATTCCATCAATCCGTGTTCTTTAAGGAAAGCGCTGAATTTTTCTTGTAAGGAAGGACCTTGTCTCTTGAGCATATCCAAAACACTGATGTCACTGTATAGGGGTTCTAAAATCCATTCCGGCTTTAATAAATCTTTAAAAGAATCGAAGCTATTGTGCATAACAGTATTTAGGAGTATGTATACACCATAGGGGACCCCTGAGGAAGATTTTTCCCTAAAAAAGGGAACAAGTTTTTCAACCCATAAACGATCTTGAGCTTCAATATTTCCACTTACAATTAAGCCATATCCTAAAGATTCTTGAGAATTGAAAGGCTTCATATTAAATATATCTTGCGGACTAAAATAATTAATTAATAGGTTTTTTTCTTCTGTTTTTAAGGTGTGTAAAGAAGGATAAAGCGATCGTAAAGATTCTACTATTTTTTTACCTTTTTCTGGAGGCATTTTACATAGAATATCTTCGATCCAGTTGGGAAAGGTGTCACTCATGGCATTATACCCTATAAAAACCTGGCTTTTATCAAGATCATATATTGAAGACGAATCAAAAGGTAGCCGCGCCGGATAATTCTGGAACAAGAACACTACAGATTCTAAAGATTTATTTTTAAAGGCTGTTGCCAATGTTGGCAAAAAGAGATAACGCCATTTAGGGTCTGTGGTAACAATTTCTAAAGTATTTAGATCATTGTCTATACAAGCTTGTTTCAACTTGTCTTTGAGAATATCTTCATCTTTATTCCAATTATCAGCATAGTTTTCTCTCAAAGAATCTAGTAGTGGGGGTTTAAAACTTATCATCATCCGAAAAAACTTCATAACGCCATATGGTTCTAACCTTTCCAGTTCAGCAGTTAGTTCTTTAAATCGATCGCTGTCTGTGAGAGAGGCCCCCCTTTGCCAGTACTGCTCATGAATATGTTTTTCATAAAAATACCATTTGTCTAAAAATTCCATAATTTGAGAACGATAGGGTGGATATACTCCCTGAAGTCCTTCATAAATACCTTGTGAAGAATTTTTCATTATTGAATCATTCAAAAAATTAAAATTGGAGGAAAGATTGATAAGCCCGGGGGGCGCTCCAAGTCTAGGCCATCCAAGAGAAAAGATATTACCCAATAAAATATCTTCTTCCATCAACTGTCGAATATTTTTACCTGTTGAATTCTGAAAGGTTGTAACAGCGGGATGAGAGGATAAAATATCTATCTGCATATTTTCTATTAAATAATTAATTAAAGGTTTCTCCTTATAAAGAATTGTTGGATCAATTTCTAAAGTTTTAAAGATATTTATCACCTCCGACCCGAAAGAGGGTTTTGATTGTTGATGTTCTAGATCAATAGCGTCGAACCATTTTCGTAAAAATACAGGATTTTTTATCTTCGCTTTTATGGTTGGTTCCGCTAGTTTTTTTATTAAAAGAGGGTACTGGGTGCCGCATAATGTAATAGATTTTACTAAATAGAAAATAAAGTCGTCACCAAAGAAATCTACCAAAGACTCTATTTTTTCAAGATGGTTAGAAAAACCCTGGGGATTAAAATTTCCACCCAACCACATTTTCATATAGCGCTTGCTGAAGTCCTGTAAGGAAAATTTTTCGTTCAGCTTATGCAAAATGTTTAAATCAAAGGCTGTTTTAGGATTTTCAGCATTATTAAGCATGAATTGTACAATTAAAATAGCCTCTTTTTCCGTTAAGAGCTCGACATAATTTTCTTGGTTATAAAAAGTTTTTGAAAGAAGGGTAGCCATTTCATCGTTCCCCTCATAGATAGCCCCTAGCAATAAATCGTGACAATACTTTTCGGGTAAAGCATCAATAACTTCAGGGTGATGTGTGATAAAAGTCTCTACCCCTTGCACATTACCTAAGTTGATAAGATGTTCTAAGCTACCTTGGGGGAGAGAATCTTGGGTAGATTCCCCTGCGTGATAAAGGCTAACCATACGATGAAGCTTATAAAGGGTGGGGTTGCCTTCATAGAGGGCCCCATCCATCAGGCGGGTGCGTTGAGTCAACCAGCGAATCGTCATATGATCTACGAGATCTTTCAGGCTACTGATAAGTTGCTTGTGCTGGGCGGAAGGCAAATCATTTTTTCGATAAGATAAAATCCGCAAATCGTGCTGAGTTTGATCTGGTGTAAAGTAGGCCCAAATTTCAGGGTAGGCAAAAGAGCTATCTTTGCTCGGATCAATACCTACCTGGAAAAACTTTTCATATTGGAAGATATTGTTAAAAGGCCCTAGAATAGGGTCATCTACATAAGTTTCAGTGCAGTGATGGTTGTAAGAATGGGTTGCAACATTCAACAGAGCAGGTGACACAAACATCTGAAACATAACACCATTTGTTTCATTTTCCTTGAGAAGACCATAATACTGAGTAAAAATAGAATTAAAAGCCGTAAATTCACCCTTTGTTCCTAGTAAAGCAAGTGTTTCTGGGAAAATATTCTCAATAGGAGGTAAAGTAACGCTATGGCCTTTCAACCAATATTCAATGGAATTACTGGTACTTGTACTAAGTCCAGGACCACAGGTTAGGGCCGGGTTAGCACAAATTCTATTCAATACCACGAAAGGATCATAATTAGGGCTTGAATTATCTTTAATAAATTCTTTATAAAAAGCTTGGGCATGGGTAAGGTTTTGATTTTCTGGCTTTTTCAGGATTTCCAAAAACTTTTGAAAGTACATATCCGTCCCTCGGACGCCGTTCAAAAAAATAGGATTCATTTCCACCGACGAGAAATGAGGGTTAGCAAGATGCGCTCCTTTTAAGGGATTAATCCTTAGAATTTCTTTCAAATAGGAAAAGATGGTATAAAGTTCTCCTATCTGCCCTACCGCACCATGGTAAAGCGGGAAACGGGGGTCTATCGGATGCTGCAGGGCTTCAACTTCTTGATGAAGAAGCGTTGCCAATTGATCAATCGCCTCATCAGTGATGTCAATTTTACCCCGATTCTCCATACGAGACTGATTATTCATCGCCTCTAAATAAGCCCTAAAGTTTCCTCTATACGCTTCAAGAGTTCTTCCCTCTAAAAATTGATTTTTTAAAACCCATTTTAAGTGACGCTCTGTGGGGGTAGCTTTCCGAAATTCTTCTACCAGAACTTTCCATTTTTCAGGAATAGGAGAGGGTTCTGGGGCGTCCTCACCCTTTTCAAATTTCGGCAAAGAAATCAGTTCCATTAAGGTGTGGGCTTTTTTCACAACAGTTGTGGCCACTGTTTTACGTTCTGCCTCAGGGTTGAAGAGAACAGGAAATGATAGGCTGTCAATAACCGTACCATCCTCTATTTTCTCATAGGTCTTCTCTGCAAAAATATTTCCCACCGCATTACGCCCATAGGGTACTAAATAGGCAGCATCCGAAGGTTTAAGTCCTTCTGTATCTTGCACGGTTGTTTGAACAGGATACCAGCCTACACGTACTGTAAAGGTTTCTGAAGATTCTTCTCCTCTTTCTAGTCGACGGAAGGTATGAACATTTCTATGGCGATTTCCTGAAGTTAAAATCTTAAGAACAGACTGCTCCCGCATCATCGTAGCAAAGGGGCCAAAAAGAGAGAACATTTCATTATCAAAGTTAGAAGAAAACCGTTGCTGATCTTGAGGATGGAAATCCTGTAGGGATAGCTTATAAGTTGTATCTTTAGCCCAATTTATTAAGGCCCTCAACTTAAACCAAGCAAAATCTGTATATTCTTTGGAAGAGCCATCTTTGGCTTCATTCAATCTGTCGAGAAAATGAAGGCTATCTAAATACTGGAATTGGCGGATATACATCCGATAGGTTAACTCAGGCGTTTGCACTGTATGAGAAAAAGAGGCATGCAAAGCATCGGGGTCTACAGCATACAGCCCACAAGATTCTTCAAGAAGCTCTTGAGCTGCTGTTTCATTCAGATAAGATTCGTCAGATTTAGAACCACCCCCGAAATTACACCATTCAGGATGATCATTACGCTTTCCGAGTAAAACATACAAGTTGCCCTCATGGTTAGCTAAAGGCAAAATCCCTGCGGCTGTTTTTTCCTCTTCAGCTTTAAACAAACGATGGGCTGGCAGGGCTGAGGGCCACAAAAATCGTTCAAACTTTGCAATTTTTTCATCCTGCGAACTTGTAATACTCGCCCACACACTGTAGGGGGTGCTCCACATGAACGATAAAATTAAACTGTAACTTATAAACTTGCGCATCTTCAAAGCCTCTCTCTCTATCAAAGTCTTATGGGTAAATTGTATATAGAGAGTTGTAGGCAAGTTTTCAAGAGAAAAAGCTTAATTAAAAGTAACCCTAAATGCTGTGAAAGAACATTTTTCTATAGAGCAGTCACTCAAATTCCTACAATCTAGCATAGCAATGTGCTAAGTTCTTAGTACCAAATAAGGGGGGTTTATTTTTTAGTTTACAGACGTTTTATAACATGGCATGCTGAAAGCAATAAGAATTAAAAATAGGGAGAGTAAAATATGGCAGAAAGTAATCAGCACAAGTTAGACAGGGTGCGGCCTCCACGCGTTCAAATTACCTATGACGTTGAAGTGGGTGACGCTATTCAGATGAAAGAATTGCCCTTTGTAATGGGAGTATTAGCTGATTTGTCAGGTGACAGAGACCCTGATAAAGAAATGCCTCTTTTTAAGGACCGCAAAGCGATTGAAATTGATCGTGATAATTTTAACTCCATTTTGAAAAATATTGGCCCACGACTTGCCTACCGTGTGGATAATACTTTAACAGCAGGCAGTGGAAAAGAAGAAGACAAAAAAGGTGCTGAAGGCGCCGACACTCAGTTAAATGTCTTGCTGAATTTCAAAAGCATAGAAGATTTTGAACCTGTTAACGTTTTACAACAAATTGACCCCTTAGCTAAATTATATGATGCCCGCACAAAGCTTCATAATTTATTAGCTAAGCTTGACGGGAACGAAAAATTAGAAAAGTTGCTACAAAGTATTTTGGAAAATGCAGATAACCGCGCAGAAGTACAAAAAGATATTGCAGCAGTTAAACCAGCAGGGGCAGAAGATGCTAAACCTGCTGGAAAGCCAGCAAAGTAAAACAGGGAGAATAACACATGGCTGACGCAAAAAAAACTGAGACTCCAGCAGCAGAGGCAGCTGCTCCATCCACGTTGTTAGATCAAGTTTTAACAAACGGAAAATTAGTGCGCGACCCCGATATGAAGGCATATGCCGTTGATATGGTCGACGAATTTGTACAGCAGATTTTACAAGCCGGGGATACGGTTAGCAAAGACACGGTTGCTTTCGTACAAACGCGTATAGAAGAAATTGATCAACTTATTTCACGTCAATTAGATGAAATTATGCATCATCCAAACTTCCAACAATTAGAAGCTTCCTGGCGTGGGCTTTCTTACCTTGTTATGAACACAGAAACAAGCACACAGTTAAAAATACGCTTGCTGAACGTTAGCAAAAATGAATTAAGGCAAGACCTTGAAAAGGCAACCGAATTTGACCAGAGCACTCTTTTCAAACAAGTTTATGAAGATGAATATGGTACTTTTGGGGGAAACCCTTATTCTTGTTTGATCGCAGATTATAGTTTTGATGCAACGGCCCCTGATATGTCTTTACTTTCTAAGCTGTCTAATGTGGCTGCTGCTGCACATGCGCCTGTGTTAACAGAAGCATCCCCTACCTTGTTTGATCTTGATAGCTTTGTAGACTTAGGAAAACCTCGAGATTTAGCAAAAATATTTGAAAGCCTAGATAAAATAAAATGGAAATCTTTCCGCGAAAGTGAAGATTCTCGTTATGTGGCGTTGGTACTACCACGCGTATTGATGCGCTTACCTTATGGCCCAACTACTTCACCTGTTGAAGGGTTAAATTACGAAGAAGTAGTAGATGGTCAAACCCTTAAAACATTTGTATGGGGGAACCCCGCCTATATGCTGGGGCAACGTATCACGAATGCCTTTGCTTTGTATGGATGGACAGCTGCTATCCGTGGTGTTGAAGGCGGTGGATTAGTAGAAGGATTGCCATCTTACACCTTTAAGACAACTGATGGGGATTTAGCTTTGAAGTGCCCCACGCAAATTGCGATCACAGATCGTCGGGAAAAAGAATTAAGTGATTTAGGATTTATTTCCCTGTGTCACTGTAAAGGAACAGATAAAGCTGCTTTCTTTGGGGGGCAAACCACCCAAAAATCCATGAAGTATAATGTACCTCAAGCCACAGCTAACGCAACTATATCAGCAAGGCTCCCCTATATTCTAGCGGCCTCACGTTTCGCTCATTACATAAAGGTTATTATGCGCGATAAGATCGGTAGCTTTATGGGGAAAGCAGATGTACAAAAGTATCTACAAACTTGGATTGCGAATTACGTTCTTTTGACAGATGATGCGCCCCAAGAATTAAAAGCGCGGTTCCCTTTGCGTGAGGCACGCATAGACGTATTTGACGTACCAGGGGAACCTGGTAAGTATAGGGCGACTGTCTTTTTAAGACCCCACTTCCAGTTGGAAGAGTTAACAGCATCTTTACGTCTGGTGGCTGAATTACCACCGCCAGCTAAATAAGAAAGGACGCTAGAAAATGGCAATACAAACAGAAACATTAGAGTCTTTCCTCGGACTGCCTTTCAAGTTTACTTCTATGCTTGTCGGGATGGGGGGAGACCTTCTTCAAGGAAGCTTGAAAGTCAACACAGATGGCGTTGATTTAAGTCATAAGATACCGCTTCTGAATAGGCCTACTTTTTCTACCATTAACCCTGTGGATCGCGTCTCATCAGGAAGCCCTTTTGAAGCAGGATTTCCTAAAACTTTTTCTACCACGGTTTATATTGCGGTTGATAAAAGCGTTATTCCTGCCGTAACCCATTGTTTTGGGGGCACCAACCTTGAATCAATTACTATCACAGAAGTAGGCACAGCAGGGGCAGGCCCCTCGGTTATGACAGAGCGTATCCTCTCTAACATTTATATCGAAAGTTGCCAGATAGAATTTGACCAAAATTATCAATTGGCAACAAGTGAAGGGATATTTGAAACCCTGACATTTGCCTATTCTCAACTAGAAGAAACGCGTACCCATTACGGAGAAGACATGACAGCTGAAGGTCAATCAGGGGTTATTTCTAGTACCGACAAAGGAACCTACGAACCGGCATAAACATAACAGAGGAATATCATGCCTATTAATACTTTTACACGCCCCAACAAATCGTACTTATCCAGAACTGCTTCAGCGTATTTACTGTGCCCTGAAGTTCCAGGAAAAGAGAACACTGACAATGGGGCTATTACAGAGGGACATAGTGTATTTAAATATAGATTCTCTATGAGCAAATCTGTTAAGCCTGGAAATAACGGGCTTCTGGCCTCAACGGGACAAGTAAGTGTCAGTGATTTTAAAATATTGATAGATCAGGAACAAGCAGAAGCCTTTAAAGCTCACTGTGGAAAGGGAACAGTTTTTCCTAAAATCACCATCATTGTTGTTTCTAACTATGGAGCAACGGGTGCCACAGCCCAACCTAAGTTTGTTATTGAGCTAGAAAAGGCACGCATTGCTGAAGCCATCGCTAACGTTCCCTATGTACAGTATGATTATGTAGGGCCTACAGGGGAAGTTCATGCTGTCGGAGAAGGCGCGATGGATAGCTCCCGTTATGATGGAAATTTTTTCAATAACTTACACTCTATGGAATTATATCTTTTAGAGCTAAGTTTTGTTTTTACAAAGGGCACATTAATCTATCACTCTACTTCTACCAGCGGAGAAGTCACAGGGCAAATAGCAACAAGCTTTGACGTTACTATTAACCAAATAGCTGCTGGCTAGTAACCTATAGCGAAGAAGCTTGAAGGGGGCTCATTCTATGAGTAAAAGTTGGACAATTGTTGGGACGACGGCTCCTCTGTTTGATCGGCTTGTGGATGATGACCTGAATACCTTTGCAGAGGTTGTTCCCTTTATTAAATACAATCGCGAAGAAACCATCGCGTCCGTTATGCGGGAAGCCACCCACCTTTTGAATACCCGTTGCAAAATCCCTTGGAAAGAATATCAGGCTTTAGACCCTTCCACCCTTGAATACGGGCTTCCTGATCTGTATGGATTCCCCGACCAATCTTATGGGGATGCTTCTAGCCCTGAAGGAGCGAATAAACTCGCCCGCTTGATGGCCAATAGCTTAAAGTTATTTGAACCACGCTTAGAAAGCGTCTCTGTTGAAATCAGCCAATATGATCCCCAAACTCAAAACCTTTATTTACAAGTTCATGGTATGCTGAAAATCGGCGATGTATTAGAACCTATTTCATTCCCCGTAGCTGTACAACATTTTCAAGATATTGGCAGGCGCGAGAAAAAAGCTTATAATAAAGACATATAGCGAAAGAAATATAGCTGAGAAAGTTTAAAATGAGTACGAGAAATGAGGAGCGAACTTGTGCTAACGCACACCAGCGACGAATTTCGACGTAATAATTTTATAAGTTTCCAACTATAAACTATAAAACAGGAGGGTTTAGGTGAGTTTAAGAATTATGTTTCTTCTACCTCATTACGTAACATATGACGCAATCTAATGATCTTCAGTTATTATACTACCAAAAAGAAATGTCTTTTTTGCGGCAAATGGGGGGGATGTTTGCGTCAAAATATCCTAAAATCGCCCGCCGACTAAGTTTTACTGAAAATCAGTCTGCTGACCCCCATATAGAAAGGTTACTTGAATCATTTGCCTTTTTAGCAGGGTATTTACAGCATGACATTGAAAATCAATTCCCCCGGATTTCATCTGCTCTTTTAAGTATTTTATATCCCTTTTTAACCAATCCTATTCCCCCCATGAGCATTGCACAATTTCAGCCTGACACCCAAAAGCCCATGACGAATAGCTATATTATTCCCAAGAATTTTTCTGTATTTACTGAAGCAACTGAGGGAGAGATCTGTCGCTTCAGAACCTGTTATCCGATTGAATTATGGCCTATCGAAATTAGCAATGCTACCTTAGTAAAGGCTGAGAAATATGATTTTGGGGAAACGCTTACGCCCCATACTTATCTTTTGAAAATTTCATTGAAAGCCCATAAAACCCCCTTGAACGAGCTGAATATTCCTTACTTAAGATTCTATATTAATGCCCATCATACCGAGGCAAACATTTTATATCAGCTTCTATTTGAAGAAAACCATCGTATTGCTATCACAGGAAGTGACTTGCATAAATTTAAAATTCTAGGGCCAGATGTTATCCATCAAGTAGGATTCTCCTTAGATGAAGCTGCCATTCCTCGCCCTGCTAATGGCCACCCCGCTTATGGACTCCTTCAAGAATATTTTGCATTTCCTAAAAAATATCAATTTTTTGATCTAAAAGTGGATTTCAGCAAGTGCACACAAGCTGCCGACATTTTTATTCCCGTTTGTGATGCAGAAGAAGCCCAAGCAGTGGCCTTTTCGAAAAGGACTTTTTTATTAGGATGTACCCCTATTATTAACCTGTTTCCCCGTACATCGGAACCCATTCGATTTGATCATAAAAAAATAGAATATCGCCTTGTCCCTGATCATCGGCGCGAAATGACGACAGAAATTTATAGTGTAGAAAAAGTTTTTGCGTCTAATCTGGATGCTGTTGAAGTAGAAGAAATTGGCCCTTATTTTTCCTATGATCATCATTCTATGAAACAAAAAAAAAGCACTTTTTGGTTTAGCCGACGCAGCAGTTCTAGCAACCCTAAAATTCCAGGAACCGATTATTTAATTTCCTTTGTTAATTGGGACTGCAAACCCGAGCTGCCTGCCACAGAAGTAGTCTATGCACGCACTTTATGTACCAATAGGCAGCTTGCCACGATGGT